>JANQHA010000410.1 GCA_028282865.1 Oligoflexales bacterium | reverse complement strand
GAAGATACCGACTCCACAATAAGATGGGGTTGTATTTTCTGGCGAAGTACCGGTGCCTAGGTGAATAATTTTGTTATTATTCGTATGCACGCTTGGATTCAAGTCAGGTCGGGGGCTGATAACTGCTACAGAGACAAGTTTTTTCTTCTGGTAGAAATCATCAATGAAAGCAGTTAAGTCTATATCAGAAATGATGTCTGGGTTATAAATTAGGATATCAGAATCGGCACGCCACTCCCTAAGGCTAATATAAGCACCTCCAGAGCCCATGATTTCTGGTTCGTAGCTGATTTTAAAATTCAGGTTGTTGAATGGTGCGGTTTCGACCAGCTCTCGCACCCTTTCGTGATGGTGATGGCTATTGACTCCGATTTCATTAATGCCAGCACTAGCTAGTTTGTCAAATGCAAAGTATATAGAGGGAATATTTACGACCGGTATCTCTGCCTTTGGTCTGCTATTGGTCAATGGTTTCAGCCTGGTGCCAAACCCGGCAGCTAGACACACTCCTTTTAGGTTTCTTTGTCTTTTCATTTAGCTAAAAGTTTTCTCATGGTTTTAGGTAACTCCTCTGACAAAAAAGGCCAGCGCTGATCAAACACTTGATCGGAAGTAAGGGTGCTAAGAGCTGGCACGACGTAGCGGAGGTAGTCACCGCGCATTTTTGTCTTTGTTAAGAATCCGTAGGTTCCGATGGCTTTAAGCTGCCTTTGGAGGGTCACAGCTTTAACCTCATGGTTAAGTTGGTCAACCTCTACAGACTGTGCTAAGGTTTTAAGCCCATCACTGAGTAATCGCTGACGAAAGTTTAAATCAAATGGTAGGTAATTATCAAAAACCAACGACACTAAATCATAACTTGCAGCACCAAGCCTTGCATCTTGGAAGTCGATCAAAGCTAGGTTGTTACTGTGATACATAATATTTCTGCTGTGAAAATCTCGGTGGACAAAATAGTGAGACCGGTCGGCTAAAAACTTAGATAAAGATAAAACCTCTGAGTCGAATTGATCGCTTTGTTTCTTAGACCATGAAACGCCTAAAACTTTTTCAAGGTATTGTTGTTTAAAAAAATTAAGTTCCCATAAATATTTTTCTTCATCAAATGATCTCTGGGTCCATATTTGATCATTCTTTGGCTCAATTCTTAACATTTGCGCGATTAAATCGAAGCACTTTTGATAGAGCGAAGTGATACCAGTTAGGTCTTTACGACTAGAGAGTTCCATAACCTCTGATTCGAGCATATCGTTGCCGTAGTCTTCTATGATTAATGCTGCGTAGTCTGCCAGAACTTTAACGGGACGAGGTACGGGGATGTTTTTACTATGTAGCAATGTAGAAATCTTAATCCAATCATAGCCATCGTTATGAAGTTTTTTGGCATCGGATTGTGATAGCTGCATCAGAACTAAAGTCTCTGGCAACTCTTTACTTGAAAGTCGGTAATAGCAGCGATCAGAACCGTCTCCTGCGAGCCACTCGACCGAGATTTCATTTAAGTTTAAAACCTCGCATAATACTTCCTTAGGAGGTGGCGATAGGACATCGGTACGGTTTGTAGACCCTAGGTTTGAGGTTTGCCGTTTTTGAGCCATAAGATCCAAGCAGCTTTCATCAAATATCGGTTGGTTAGACAATAATAAATTCGACACGAGGACCCACCCTTACGGTTATTGATTCCTTGTTGCTTTGGTGGAGCTCACCGTCCAAACTGTAAGTGTAGCTGGAAACTGATTTAATCGTCAATGATTCACATTGAGCGGAAACTTTGTCTCGGTAGTTGCCTACCTTATTTTGTAGTAGTAACCATGGCAGACGTACCAATACTTTGTTTGGATCGCAGAAGATATCAAAAAAATGCATTTGATTTTTGTGCTGCCTGGCTTCTGGAAAAAGTTTAAATCCGAATGGCATCCGCTCAATGGTAGCGGCCATAACCGTGCAACTTTCGCTGGTGCGGGTGCTGGTACTCTCCGTACTGACCTCTATAGCCTGTCTTTTTAACAGACGCCTAAACAATGACCCACGGATCAAGGTAGAAAAAACGAGCTTGGCTATCAGCCAGCAGACCCCAATTTTCCCAGTTTTGTTCTTGTAAAACTCTTCGAGAACATTACAGGCTACTCCGTCAGCAAATAGAAACCCATAATGCCCCTCTACTTCTAAAGTTGATAAGGTTTCAGTTGGCAGCGGCGCATCGCTGCTATAAGCCTCACACAGCCGAAATAATATCTTAGGCGATGATCCCCGGATTTTTAGATTAGAGGCCAGAACGTTCATAGTACCTCCTCGCAACAGAGCTACCTTTGGAAGTGGTTGATCGCCATAAGCCTTCATGAATGCGGTCAAGGTACGTGATATCGTCCCATCTCCACCGTTGATCGCCAGAATTTCTATCTGACTTTTGCGAAATCTCTCGGCTACCTTCTGTAAATCCTCAAGAGATTGGGTGACTTCTAGACGCCCGTGCTCTCCTAGGATATAACCTAGAAGCTTTGGGGTTTCTGGCTTTCGTTTATTTAATTTCGAGTGTGGATTTGTTATGATCCCTATTCCAGGCACAGTATGGATTCCCTTATGGTTTCTGATGAGCGAGCGAAAGGTGCTGTGAGTAAACTCCCGACAACACGAGCCAAAAACACTTCGTTAGAACGGCTATCACCCCTTCAGCTTTATATGCGAGAAGTAGCTCGTTACCCTCTGCTGTCTCCGGAAGAGGAGTACGAGTTAGCTGTTAAACAAACCGAAAACGAAGATATTAAGGCCGCTCATCGACTAGTCACCTCAAACCTCCGTTTAGTGGTCAAAATAGCGAATGATTTTAGACAAGCCCAGATAAATCTTCTGGATTTGATCCAGGAGGGCAATGCGGGGCTGATGCAGGCGGTGAAACGCTTTAATCCTTACCGAGGAGTCAAGCTCTCTAGCTACGCAGCTTGGTGGATTCGAGCTTATATCCTTAAATATATTATGGAAAATAAAAGTCAGGTTAAAATTGGCACTACGGCGGCCCAAAGGAAGTTGTTTTTTCAACTTCAGAAGGAAACCCAAAGGCTTCTGGCAGAGTATGACCGAGCTGACCCAAAACTTATTGCTGCGAACCTCGATGTAAGGGAAAAAGACGTCGTCGAGATGCAAAAGAGGCTCGGCCAGCCTGATGTTTCGTTAGATGCCCCTGTGAATGGTGGAGGATCCTTAGATAACAATGAAACCACCCGGGGTGCACTAATTGCCGGAGATGATACCGCTGCCGATGAGGCTTTAGCTACCGAACAGGTAAAACAGCTTTTTCATGAGCACCTCGAGGAGTTTAAAGAGACTCTAAAAGGTCGAGATAAGGAGATCTTTGAACTTCGCCTTATGAGTGAGAGCCCTATGACCTTACAGGAGCTAGGTGATAAGTATGGCGTCAGTAGAGAGCGCGCTCGTCAGTTAGAAGCTCGGATTGTCAAGAATCTGAAATCCTTTGTATTAGAAAAAGGTGTGATTGATATTTCGGGGAAGTAGGGCGAAGCGCCATTGCTTGCAAAAGTTCTTATGTGCAAGGAATAAGATTGGGAATTACTGGATCACTACCCTCACCTTCAAGTATGCTTATTAACCATATAATCTTTAAACCACTTTAGGTGCATAGATAGGGCTCTTTTCGCTTTAGCATTTTTTTCGTGATTTAACTGTGGCCCTTTTTTTTCTTGGCTATCAATAACTTACTCTAGTAAAGTAAATACATTCAAGCAGGGGGTGTGATGAGGTTCATAGCTTTACTACTGGTGGTTTTACTTTCGGGTTGTATGACGACAAAAGTCAATATCCTCCCGGTTGTCGACACTGAGCGATATGACGAGACCCACCACTTTTTTTTGTTTGGACTGTTTCCGAAAAAGAAACTGATAGCATCAGAGCTGTGCCCCAAACAAGAGAAACTTAGCTACTTTGAAACTCGTACTACTTTTTGGAACGGGGTTGCGACTTTTTTCACGATTGGGATCTATTCTCCTAAGACTGTGATTGCTAGATGCGCTACAATTCGAAATAAACCTAAAAAGAGACCCACTAGGAGTTAAGTTTGTTTCGTCAACTGCTGCTATTTATTGC
>JANQHA010000325.1 GCA_028282865.1 Oligoflexales bacterium | reverse complement strand
AGCCTCTAATAGTGGAGTTTCAATAAGGAATGGAGGTTTACTCGGATCACCGAAATCCTTCCAGGTCCCGGCACTGTCAGCAAACATGATCGTATGACTGGTAGCTTGCATCGTATTTAGTTTTCGACCATGCCATATCGGACGGTAAGTGGGAGGAGGGTAGGTTAAGGGCGCTAAGTATTTATGGTTATAACCGTAACCTCCGGTACCGCCTTCATAGTTCTGGGCAATGTTCCATGCAGCTGCATCGGGGCATTGGATAGTTTTTTTATTGTTCTCGAAGTAAGGCCCCAATGCTGACTTTTTTAAGTCTATTTTTCTAGGCACCGGACTATTTCGCGCTCCTTCAGTGTGGCCAAACCACCAATTATCGGAAGAGTCAGTAGCTGTTAAACTAAGGTTTACACGCGCGGGAGGAAGGTGGTCATTATAAGATGCCATGTAGTTATGGACTGCCAACCCTAATTGTTTGAGGTTATTTTTACACTGCATTGATCGAGCCGTATTTCTAGCTTGCTGCACCGCAGGTAATAAAAGGCCGATTAAAACTGCAATAATTGAGATGCTGACAAGTAACTCAATCAGGGTAAAGCCTTTTCTTGTACGATTGCCACCTCCCGAATCGCCTAGATTTGGGTTGGGCTTAAATTTACGTTTGAGCTCTTCAGCTATCGCTGCAAATTCGTGGGACCTTTCCGTCTGCTCGTCTTGCTCTCCTGGTTCCCTCTGGGTGTCTGGTGTTTGGTTCTCTTCTGCCCACTCTAGTAAGGATTTTTCTGTGACCGAGTAATTTAATGTTATTAAATTTCCAGTGCTTAGGTCTGGAGTTTGCAATGAAAGCTCCACCTGGCCGCCAGTTTTTGCAATCGAGGCGAGCACCGGCGGCGGGGCTTCTCTTGTACTGACATAGTTTTGCTCTATGAAATTTAGGCTAGAAAAAGGCTCATGACAGTTAGCTGCATGGGCTGAATTAAACTGGTAAAAATGAAAAAGGATAAATGAAACTAAGAATCGTAACGAAGTGGTCATAACGGTCTCCTGCTCGGGAATCTAAGGACTCGCAGGTATTCGGGCTTACCAAAATTGGCTTACCGTTGCGGCACAGCACCGGATTTTAACCGGTTTCCCCTGCGAGTCTGTCGTTAAATATGTAAAAAAAAAACAAGCTCGACGGCGTTATTATATAAGAACTGAGCCATGTCAAGGTTTAAATTTTTTGCACCACTTATCTACCTAGAGATGATTAGTATTTTCCTGCAATTAGTAAGAGTCGATATGATCGAGCAAACCTTGCCAAAGCTCGGTTGGCATAATTATTTTTGCTCTTTTAAACGTTTTGAGTAGATATGATTTTGACATGTAATGTCGGTAAGATCCAGCATGTGCATTTTGGATTCGGTAATAGGTACGATGATTTTTTTTATGTTTAGCGACCCCATTTAAAACAGTCATATGCCTTTCTGTCGATATTGGGTCTAATGTTGCATCATGATAAACTCCATTTTGCTCTTTGAAATCATCTGCTTGGTGTTCATATACCAGCAGTATAGGGAAGTCGTGTTCTAGGGTAAAGTCTGCCGCTTTAATCAATTCATCTACTTCGTATATGTCGTATTTAAAGAATGCAGCTCCTTTTTTCATATAATTTGGTAGTGATCTTGCCGCTAGGTGTTGTGGTGATTTAAAGTCTTGGCCGAGAAAAACATTTGACTTCGGAAAGGGTCCGTAGAAGTGTTGAATGATTTCGTTGGCTATCGCAGTAGCTTCCTCTTTAAGTTGTTTTCGTCTTATATTCGGTGTGTCGCTTTTTAGCTCGCGAAAACGGTTTGCAACCAAGTTTAACGATTTTATTAATTCGGGCGTGTTTATATCAAACCTGCTTGGGTAAAAATCCTCTGGCACGATCCCTAACGAATTTATTGCGCGCTCGGAATCGTCACCAGGTGTTCCGAGGACAATAGTTTTACTTTTGCCATTGAGGTTATCCATGAATTTTATTCGTTGAGTTATCGCAGCTATGTAATTTACCGAAAGTGATCGCTTAGCAAAGTGCTCCATATAGGTGGTATATGCCGCGGCGGTGCAATCGCTGTAACACTGTATCTTAAGTTCGCCTGGCTTAACCGATGCAAGAAACTCTAGGTTTGTCTCGAACTCTTGTAACCCTGCTTCGTCGATAACAGGAAGCGTCTCTGGCTTCTCCCAAGTCGTTTGAATTTCACGAAGGTCGAGGTCTTGGCTCAGAAAAGCTGAAGCACAGTTAGGTATCGTCGCAGCGTATACCTGGTAACAATATAAAGCCGATAAAATAAAAAAAAATAGATTTCTAATTAGCATAAAACAGGCAGTTATTTTGATCACTTCGAAATTAGCTAGGGGCGAGGTATACCTTATTTTGGCTAGTCAGTTCAATAATTAGTTATAATGGCGCCTTATCTTAAGTTATAGCGGATGAAGCTTTCTAATAACTCCAGTTTTATCAGCGACATACCAAAAATCGTCACTGATAGTTACCCCTGCGTAGGTACTACGCCAGCTTCCCTCTGTCTCATTAGGCATCCAGTGAAATATAAGCTTTCCAGATTTAGGGTTTAAAACATGTAGTCCGTTGTCTACAGAGGGGTAAATAATTAGATTTCTGGCCGTATCATAATTTACCGAAGTCAGAGATTTTCCTTTAGAGCCAGAACTATAGCACCATTCCTGCCGACGCTCAGAGATATGAAACTTGCAGACGTTTCCGGATAGGTCTGCGGTGTAAATATGGGCGCCAACAGAAATAGGACGAGCGACCACAGGGTTTAACATTCGAAAGTTTGCGGTCGGTAGTCCGCTGTTGTCATTAAAACAACTAAGACCTCCGAATTTTGATGGAAAATAAATGTCTCCTAAAATAAAGCAGACATTGGTACCGACTATGGCTGGTTTCATCCAACTGGATGCTGGCAACTCACGTTTCCAGCGAACTCTTCCGGTGGCGAATTCGTAGGACACACCGTAACTTTTGTGCTTTTTAGCATCTCCTTTCTCTCTTCCAGTTGCAGCATAAACTCTGCCATCAACGACCAGTACCGAAGCATCGATATGACCATCGTTAGCATGCCATACTTTTTCCATAGTATGTGGGTTGACTGCATGGATGCCATCCGATCCAGACACTAAAAACATTAACTCTTGCCCCTCAAAAGATGAGATATTTGGCGAGGCTTCTGTGTGCCCCTTAGTCTCATAACTATCCAAGTACTCACT
>JANQHA010000324.1 GCA_028282865.1 Oligoflexales bacterium | reverse complement strand
TTCGCTACACAGACGTTAGTATAATTTATTATGCACATAATTAGGTAGCTGGCACTTTCAGTGCTATGGAAACGAGATTTTACCTCAGTTGCGAGCTCTGAAAGCTCCGCCATAGGCGCTTCTAAATATAAAAACTCGGCTTCTTTTCTACTGAGCCTTCTTTCGTTCAAAACTTTATTTTTAATATCGGCTAACATGTGTACGTTCCTAAAAGCTTCCTAAGTCTGTATAGCACGCCTGTATAAATTTTATTAGTCTCGGCGGCCAACTATATTCATTTATTAAACCAGCATAAGAATATTTCCAAACTGAGCTAGAATGACTGCTGATAAAATAGTCAAAACGCTTAATCTGCTTAATTGCGCTTGATTTTTTTTGAGCGAACCGTTAACGGTATGCGTCTCAAGCCTGGAATGCATGTCTTGAGGAGTGGTTTAGGGGTCACAGAAAGGTATAGAGATGGATGTATTGCAACTGATAAAAGAGGATCATTTAGACCTAAAATGTCTATTGGGGGCTATTGATCGAGAGAAATCTATCGTGCGTAAACGCCGCCTTACTGAAGAGCTTAAGGCAAAAGTTAGGTTCCAGTTAATGATGGACCAGGATTATCTGATTCCCGAGCTTTCGGATCGATTTCCAGGTGTCCATGAGTACCAAAGGACTTCCGGGAAATCCCATAAGAGAATCTACCGTGCGGTTGGAGATTTGAATAACCTTGCCTCTCGTAAGGTGCAGGAAACTAAGGTGGTTTTAGGTACTAAGCAGAAGCAGGTGACCCAGATGTTGGCAGAATATTTGGACCGTCGCGAAGATTTATTAATGCCTCAAATTAGGCAAGCGATACCGACCCAAGATCGCGAGGATCTCGGCCAAGTGTTTTTGGATATCCGCTCCGACGAACTGGGCGGGCTTGAATCGACTTTTTCCGGCAGTTCTAGACCAGTCGCATTGTCCGTTTGATCCGAAACCACTTGACCATTGAAGTCATTTAAAGTAGTTATCCAAATCCTTGAAAATTTTCCCAGTGTGGGTGGTTAGTTCGGAGGTTTCAATGAAAAACTCAATTATTACAGCTTTTGAGAAACGAAAGTTTTCAGAAACCAAGGCTTTACCTAAATTTCGTGCTGGGGATACGGTTTGTGTCCATTATCGAATTGTTGAAGGTAAACGGTCTCGTATTCAGCAATTTGAAGGTGTGGTGTTAAGATATAAAAAAGGCACTGCCGACTCGTCATTCACGGTAAGAAAAATCAGTGCTGGCGGTATTGGTGTCGAGCGTGTTTTTCCTGTTTATTCTCCTAGTATTGAGAAGCTTGATGTGAAATCTCATGGTATCGTTCGAAGAGCTCGGCTTTATTATCTTAGAGATCTGTCTGGTAAAGCTGCTAGGATAAAAAGTCGCTTTGTAAGCACTTCAAAAAAATCCTCGAAGTAATTTTAATATATCTCCCAGTCTATATTTGAATAGTAATGGGCTATCATTCTTTCGTCTTGTTTCGTTACAATTGCCAAATCAAGCCGGATCGTGTCTATGTATTCTGCGGTATTCGGGTTTTTACTGAGCCATGCTAAAATCCCCTTCTTCAGGGAGCTTTTTTTTGTATTTGGTACGAGAGAGGCTAAGTCTATCTCAGCTTTTTGGTTGTTACGGCACTTTACTTCTATAGCCGCCAGGTTGCGGTCTTTCATCCCAATAATATCGACTTCAAACCCTAGGCCTCGATAGTTTCTGGACAGTATTTTCCAGCCTTTAAGAGCTAGCTCATTTGCAACAAAACTCTCGGCGGCCATACCCATTGCATATCGATTTTTATCTGTTTTTATAACGTCATGTTGCGAATTGGCGCAAAGTTTTTCCTGTGAAGGGGGCAAATTCCAAATTCCTTAATTGAAGCTATATGGGCCTTTGTCCCATATCCGACGTGGTTTTCGAATCCATAGTTAGGAAATGAAGAAGCTGCTTCACATCGCATAAATGTGTCTCTGCTTTCCTTTGCAAGTATGGACGCTGCTGCTATTGCATAGCAACTGTGGTCTCCTCCAACAATAGCAATTTGTTCCTTGGTGTAGCCAGTGACTTTTTGATTTCCATCGACTAGCAACATATCATACTGATTTGAGCACTGGCTCAGGGCTTTCATCATGGCGGCAAACGTCGCTGGTGCAATTCCAAGTGCTTCAATCTCTCGCGCCGAACAAACGCCTATGTAGCTTTCTAAGATTATTCCATCTTCTAAGGTCGATTTAATTCTTCCACGTTGTTTGGCTGAGAGTTTCTTAGAGTCTCTTATCAGGTTGAGTGTTTTGGCATCTAGGCTGAATAGCTCATTATAATCTAGTGCCGCGCAGCAAGCTACGACTGGACCCGCGATACAGCCACGACCCACTTCGTCAACGCCTATCACGCTTTTGCTACGCCGGATTAAGCTTTTCTCGAGTTCACCCCGTTCGCCGCTTGTTTTAACCAATTGTTTTTTCGAGAATTTCTTTAAGTTTATTTTTAGGAGAAGCACCTACCACAGACTCTACTACTTCCCCTCCCTTAAACATAACAAGAAAAGGTATCGAGCGAACGCCGTATTCGGCAGGTATGTTTGCATTCTCATCTACATTCATTTTTGCGATCTTTACTTTGCCGTGAAATTCTCCTGCGAGCTCTTCTAGGACTGGTCCAATAGCGACGCAAGGGCCACACCAAGGTGCCCAAAAATCTACTAAAACCGGTATATCAGATTTTATTACTTCATTTTCAAAGTTATCGTCAGAAACTATACTAGTATTTTCAGCCATCTACACCGCTCCTCAGCTTTTTTTATATTTTTTTCGCCCAGGGTCAACGTCGTATAAATGCTGACCCAGTAATAGAGCTATTCTGTCAAAAGTATCGAGACTCATCAAGGTCCGATGTGCCATAAGCGGAGAATATTGATATGGATATAGAAAAAGCATTTCTTACTGAGAACCCTTTGACTTTTCGTCATCTAACGAAAATTAATGGGGTTATCAAGAATGGTGGCTGTTTAAGTTATATCGGACCTAAGGGGTTTGGTGGTCGGTTTTATATGGAAGCCGCCCGTCGGCAATGCTTGAAGCGTCAAGGTAGACCTATTGATGTAGATATAGATTGTCGTTTGGTGGCAAGTAAGGTTCTGTTCTCGAGAATATATGATTTTGAAAGATCTACCGAGTTGAGCTTATGTTTGTCGCACTTTGAGGCTCTACCGGAGGCGCTGACACTTTATCTAAAAGAGTTGTATGACGCAGGTAAAATTAAAAAAATGATCTTGTTTAGCGAGTACGATAGTTTTTCCGAGCGAGAGCTATACCTTTCTAAGGTAAATATTTTTGGTAACCCTATTTGCCTTCAGTTTAAGGAGCTTAGCTCAGATTCATTGGCTCTTAAATACTATCTAGAGCATTTTCTGCTTGGCAATCGCAACTTATCAAATGATGCTCTGCGTTTTGTCAGAGAGTATGATTGGCCCGGAAACTTTGAGCAGTTTTTTAGCCTGGCGTTAAAGTTAAAATCAAGAAAAAAATATACTATAGATTTAGATGATATTACAGATCTGATTGACAGGGATGTTTCTCTCACGTCACTTGAGTTTTTGAATGCAGTTGTTTCCGATCAAGACCTCAAGTTTCTAGTTCAAATATTTGGCTACCCTAAAATTGTCAGAGCTATTGATGCCAGCATCTTAAATATTTTTCTAAAACAGTATGACGGCTGTCAGGCTCGTGCAGCAAGGTTTCTCTCGATTGCACCGACGACTTTTAGAAGTAAAGTGCTAAAGATGGGAGATCTCCTACTTCCCTAATTAGGGAAATTTATATATGCATAGCAGCATGCTCAAGGCGTGCTAGCACGATTTTATCTATGCCTTTTAGCCCAGGGGGGTGGCGCGAAGGATCTTTACTGCGATAGTGGTCGGGTAGAAGGTCAGCTAATACCAG
>JANQHA010000311.1 GCA_028282865.1 Oligoflexales bacterium | reverse complement strand
ACGACTTAAAATCTTAAAGATAATAATGGATGTCTTACTATATAGATTTTAATGCTATTTCTGTGCCAAGGATCCGACTTAACCTATCAGAAATATCTGTCACCGATCGAATGGAACCATTGGGATAGGTGCCCGGGCTTGTAGCAGGATATCTTTATAAATCAGTTATATACGACAATCAAATAGACCTATTAGCAGCATATATGTTAACTCCGTGCAGAATCGCTAACGTGCTACTACGGACGCTCTATGATCAGCCTATCAAGACTGAGCTTTGGACATACATTCAGCCGATTTATCTCTACAGCGATACTGTATGTAGCATTACTACCTAATTCGGGTTTCTGCGCTGACTATGGTCAGGGGTTAAGGCTATTTCTGGAGGCGGAGAAGGAGCTAGGCTACGACAACCCTTTTCTATCGTTACCGTACAACCTGCTAGGTCTTATTTCAAAAAAACACCGAACATACGGTAATATTCCACCAGAGCTACTACCAAACCATTCTGGCTTTATCAAAATGATTTGCCTAATGATACCTGAAGATAATTTGGAACATCGTGAGTTTTTGGATAAAATGAATCAAAGATTGCAAAGCAAGATAATTCTGCAAGATAAAGATAGAACTTACTTTAGATTTTTCATCTTACCCTCTCGGGAAAACTTGGATCACTATAGTCCATTAATCAAAAAATATAGTCAGGATCAGAGAGGTTGGCTAGGTCTTCAGACATCGTCCCATCGATCACTGCTACTTTTTGATGATGACCAAAGGTTCCAAGGGTTTGGGGTGAAGGTCAGCTCAAGACATGGAACTTCTGGAAAAACCAAAAGAATGGTGAAGAAAAGCAAACTGATTCGATCTATTCTTGTAGGTGATATCCTTGCATCAAATCCCACGAATGAACCTAGATACTTTGAGGAGTTTGCCGGAGTGATCGTTAATGATGAATTCGGTGGGAATATTTATCGGTCATATGAAAGATTGGAAGATAATGAAACAGCCTATATCAGCCTGAGGTCTATACTTTCTGTCAGATCTTCGGGAAAATCATGGCTTAAACAACTCGCTGATGAACAAAACATGCGACAGCAAGAATATGTCGAGAGTATATTTGTCCCGATGCTTATCGATCGAATTTCCAAGTCAATCATAAACTTTCGTTTACTTCCAGAATTTCATCAGCAAAATACTCTTTTAGTCATTGACCTACAAAAAAATAGTCTTATTGATATCGGCTTTAGAGATCTAGATGGTGTATTTATTTTTCGAAGTGACCCGCAGAATCTACCATCGAGCGATTCCTTTTCTACTCGCCGCGATACCGTCCAAATAGACGGTATGTATAACGGCTTTCTAACATTTCAATACTTAATTGGAGTCGAGGCCATACTCTCATTCTTTGGGTCGCATTTCAGATCGCTTCAATTTGCAAGGCGAATCCTAAATACCGCAAATCGGCGCCTGCTAGACAATATGCAGGAGCATTTCCCAAAAGTCCGTACAAGAAGAGAGCTCCGTGAATTTCTCCAAGATGGACATCATCACTTTCTAAACTCAGCATTTTCAGCATGCAATCAGTTGTTTATCAATGGAAAATAATGGTTCCACTAAGGCTTCGACGACAGCATCTTCAAAAACTCGAAATCCGTTGAAATAATAAAATCTCCCTTACTAGGAATGGTCTTCTTATAGGCTTCCAGAGT
>JANQHA010000253.1 GCA_028282865.1 Oligoflexales bacterium | reverse complement strand
AAACTCTTGGAAATAATCAAGGTATAACAGGAGGTCTAGAGGAAAGTCATTTTTTCGGATTTAAGTTATCAGGGTTACATTATGATGAAATCTTAATTTTTACTGACGGTGGAGTCTTTTTACTGAAGCCTAACGCGGGAGAAGGCGGCGTAGCCCAATGGTATTCTAAGTTTCAAGACTACAGCTATAAGGATAGTGTCCTGTTAAACTCACTCAAAACAACCGTAGAGATGTCCTTGAGCAAAGCTTTGGAGCCAGCTGGAGGCGCCTATAGTCCACTCATATATCATAGTGATGAGATTCAAAGGATGGTCCGGGAAGGAAAGTCTTTTAGCCGGGATTTCTCCGAGGCCGACGAGTTTATAAATCTAGTAAGGACAAATTACGGTAAAGGCTGTGACCATGTATTCCGTCCTCGTCTAACGGGCAGCGTAAACTAAGTTAAAAGTTTACGAGCCTTCTTAACGTATACATAAACCAGCATTAAGCTAAATAACACTACACCAGCAGTCGCTAGCATTGAGCCTTCGCTGGTGTGAGCATGTTCGAATGAAGATAGGTTAAGGTCTTCACGAGATATAAACGAATCCACAAGCCATCCACAAATAATACTAAAAAAGAATAAGGAGCCGTAGAATAGGTAAGTAGCTTTAGCACCAAGCTCCTTAACATAGAGCGGGATATTTGCGGCATTTGTTGCTGGACCTGTGATCAGAAATACCAGGCAAGCTCCAGGACTCATACCAGCATAGAGAAAACTCAGAGCAATAGGAGTGGAAGCAGATGCACATACATATAGAGGCAGCCCGATGGCTGCCGCAAGCAGCAAAGACACCCGCGGGTCAACACTAGACATGTAACCTTCGGGAATAAAAATCATGATCACAGCTGAAAGTGCAAAACCAAATAAAATCCAATTGGATATCTTAGGAAAAAAATCATGTAAAATAAAATCTAGTCCATTGCTTCTATCTGCCGAAGGCACATGATCGTCACCGACACAGCACTCTCCTTCTTCAGATTGAACTTCACCCCTGCCCGGCGCTGCCATGCGAACGTCAAATAAATAAACCATCATACCGGTAAATACAGCAACTGCTATAGCTACTATAATGCGCACGACAGTAAACATGCCACCAAATAAGCTGTACGAAAGACTGATACTGTCGACACCATTTTCCGGCGTGGCTACTAGAAAACTTACCGAAGCATGCTTCCCGACTCCATCGCGGTGAAGTCCTAAGCCAACGGGCACAACTCCACAACTGCAAAGAGGTACTGGTGTACCAACAATCGCTGCTTTAAGGCAGGCTATTAAAGGGTTCCCAGATACAAATCGGTTGATAACTTGAGAGGGGACAAACTGATGTAACAGCCCGGCAACAATAAACCCCAGAAGTAAATATGGAGTTGCTTCTAAGTATATGTCTACAAAATGAGTTATAAACTGATTAGCGATACTCACCACGACCTCAACTAGCTCGACCCTTTGATCGTACACAATTCGTTAGTATTTGGAAAGTTTGCCAAACTAACCTAGTGAGCTAGACATGGATATAACGTACTAATATTATTGAGTTTTAAAATCATCCTTTCAGACTTCGCTGTATACGCCGAAAACGATTATAGGGTTTTAACTTGATGGTGGTTCGATGAAAGCCAGACTAAGAATTATTTTCTGCTGTAGCGTAAGCTGGGCTACATTGGGGCATGGGCAGATTGCTTCAAATCAAGACCAAGATCTGGAACGTGACCGAATTGCCAGGCTATCGGACGCCCCTATTGCCTCTACCCATAGTGCGGGTTCAAGCAAAGCTATCGGTCCAATTACCGAAGGCATGGACAGCTTAATTTATAACCCGGCCAATACCGTAGGAAGATCTCGGGCATCATCAAAAAAAGATGCCTTCGCAAGCCACTTTGGTTTTCCATATTTAGTTATCCAATCTACGGAAGGCTCTGATAGCTTCCTCGAAAAATCAGCTCTAGCCGGAGAACCCAGCAGTACCATTCTTTCACAAATGGTTGAAGACGCATCTGAAGAGCAATACCACTTTGGCAGAAGCACCCTCATGGTTCCCGCAGTCGGCTTAGGTAGAATGATTGTTGCACCATTATACGACCTTCAGTTCAATGCAGTAAAGGCGTCTGACACTTCTGATGTCGTAGACTTAAACTACCAAAAAAAGGTGGGGGCCATTGCCGGGCTAAGCTTTACAGATAAGAAAAAGGAATTAGCTCTAGGAATTAGTGCAGCATTTTTCAACATGGATCAAATACGTGGGGATTTTCTAGCGTCTGATATGGCAGATACTGAGGTTAGTAAACAGCAATTTGAAGATGCGACTGGTAGCTACTCAGTTTTATCGCTAACAACCGGTCTTAGTTGGCGTATAAATCATAAAGCATCGCCGACTATCAGCGTAACAATGAAAGACCTTGGTGGCACCGACTACAGCCACCAAAGCGGCATTGGATCCGACTACAAAGTCGAGCAAAATACTTCGGTTGGATTTGCAGTTTCTCCGAGCCTAGGCAAATGGGGGTTTTACAATTTTGTTCTAGAGACGGATGAAATCACCAATGACGAACTTTCCCTAGACAAAAAAATCCACGCATCAACTGGGTTTGATTTTGGTGGTAGAGGCAGCTTTTCAATCTTAAGCATCTATGGCGGCTACGATCATTTAGGCGGTTCATACGGTGGTCACATAAACATTGGCTTTATAGGCCTTCAGTATGCTACCTTTAATGAGAATATCGGTACTTATAAAGAACCGATAGCCCAGCAGCGTCAGAGTATAACTGCATCTATTGACTTGGCGCGCTGATAACATAATCAACTTGGCAAGTGTCGATATATTGTTGTTACAAGTAGAAAACATATCTTTCGGCTACAGAAACATACCTCTGTTCAGTGGTATTTCCCTTGATGTTCTTCCTGGTGACCTAGTACACTTAACCGGGCCAAACGGAAGCGGAAAGACCACATTTTTAAAGGTTATCGCCGGCCTCATCACACCTGATAGCGGTTCTATTTACTTTAGAAACGGGTATTTTGAATACCTGGATTCAGAAAGCAATGGGCTCTATTTAAAAATGAGTGCTTTAAACAACCTAAGGTTTTGGACCAAATTAAAGCAACACCCCAAAGATCACCAACAGCTAAATGACCAACTATTATATTGGGGGCTTAATAATAAATATATAACCCAATCTTTACCAGTAGAGAACTTTTCCACAGGAATGAAAAGAAAGCTTGCACTCGCGCGTGTCGTCCTTTCAGCAGAAAAAATCTGGCTACTTGATGAGCCCATCCTTGGTCTAGACGAAAGGTCAATCGGCTTATTTAGTAACAGGCTCAAAAGCCACTTAGACCAAGGTGGCGGAGCTGTTGTAATAAGCCACGACTTAGACCCAATATCAGGGATGACCTCAAAAACTTTAACATTCGGATCTTAGTTCATGACCGTATTTCTAAAACAAATTGTAACACTCACTAGGCACTTCGCACGCGTCGAGACCGCCAACCCCGAGAGGCTATTATCACCGATCCTATTCTCGGCTACAGTGCTTTTATTATTTTTCTTCGCTTTTAGCCCACTTGATCAAGAGGTATTCGTCAAGGTCTTTATTGCCCAGACATTTTTATCAATTTTTTTTGCTCTTCAAATCGGCTTTGCAAGAATCTTTGAACCCGACGACCAAGACCGCGCCTTTACTCTACTTCGAACCTACCGACCTATTCCTGAAGCTTGGTTTATTTCAAAATATATAGTCATAGTGGTGTTTGGTACCATAATTATCGCATCAACTATGACATTATCATTGTTCTTTAACCAATCAACACTGACCGATGTCACTTCAAGCGCCGTCTTTTTAGTAGCAATACTTGCCTTGCTTGGAATCTCGGCCTTAGGGCTACTACTTTCAGCTATGATGCTAAAAGCAGACTCGAAACAAATCCTTTATCCACTGCTATACTTTCCTTTAACAACCCCCGTCCTATTGGCAGCAGTGCAGAGTGCCCAGGAAATCCTCATCAATGCGACCTCAACAGCCGATCTTTTATCATCGTGGCTAGGTTTACTACTCATATTTGATGTTATTTATATAATTCTTAGTACTCTTCTCTTTGGGGAGTTGGTAAAATCAGAATAATAAGGTGGTGAAGGTGCGAGAGTCAAAAGATATATTACTTGGTATAGCTAGCTTAGTTTTGGTGATAGTGGGTTGGTCGTATGCATTCCTTTACACTCCCGTCGATGCTCAACAAGGAATGGTATACAGAATCATTTATATTCACGTACCAGCTGCCGCTTCAGCGTTAGGGCTATGCTCATTAGGCCTACTAATTACCAGTATACTAGGGTTAGTTAAACCGACGGAAAAAACTTTGCATGCAGCACGGGCATGGGTAGAAGTGGGACTATTTTTTACGAGCATCACGTTGCTTACCGGAAGTATTTGGGGAAAATCAACTTGGGGCACTTGGTGGACTTGGGATGCGCGCTTAACAACC
>JANQHA010000195.1 GCA_028282865.1 Oligoflexales bacterium | reverse complement strand
TTGTTCGATAAGCTGGCCTCTAGTCTTTTTCTTTTCATAAGAGCTCCGAGCTCTAGTGATCGGTCTTGTGACCTAAGGTGCATTATGGTCCGTGCTGCTGACTCCATTGATTGGTATTCTTTTGAATTGTAATATGCGCTCTCAGAAATGTTGATACCTTTGCTGCTAAACTCAGCGACCAGTGATGCAAATAGGCTGTAGTCTTTTGATTCGTTAGGAATAAGAACCGCTATGGATCTGTAGCCTCTAGATTTAGACTCTTCTGCTAGTGCTGCTGCTAAATCATTTGGATCTGGAGTTATCTTAAAAACCTGTCGGTCACTTTTTGCTAGGTTTATTTTTCCAGACAGCAATATGGATGGAATCCCAATATTTTGGCTCCAGTACTTGATTCTGGCTGCTACCGAAGTCGAAACTCCGCCAATAATAATGCTCACATTTTCTTTAAGAATCATTTCCGCTATCGACGTGTCTAACTTCTTTAAATTATTACTGCTGCGACCGATTATGAAGCCACTTTCTTTTAACTGATATTTTTTTAGTGCTTTTTCAATTCCTAATTTTACTGAGTGGCTGAGTTTAGCTAGTTGATCAGAGTTAGGTAGTAGTATTCCAACTTTTCGTAGATTATTCGATCTTGTTTGAACGTTTCGTCGTAAATCGCCGCAGAAATTTTGCACGTGTGTGTTAGAGTCGTGGAGTTTACTTGCTAAAGTCTTTAGGTATTTCATTTGTTTTTTTGTACAATAAGACCTACTTCTTTTTACAGAAACTGCTGAAGCTGAGTAACTATGTACGCATGCCGCTATCAATGATAAACCGAAACATATTTTTAGTGCTAATACTTTCACGTCAATACCTAAAGATTGGTCGGAAGTTTCCTGCTTCTTTGACTTGCTGATAATCCGATGACAATATACTTGGACGTTGGTTCCTTAGAAAGTACATGACAGTTCCATTTGGAGACTGGTGACCGTAGTTAACA
This sequence comes from Oligoflexales bacterium, assembly GCA_028282865.1. Classification (GTDB taxonomy): domain Bacteria; phylum Bdellovibrionota_B; class Oligoflexia; order Oligoflexales; family CACXFL01; genus JANQHA01. The sequence continues at coordinate 3,284 of JANQHA010000195.1, read as the reverse complement.
TGTATCAAAGCCGACTCTACTCTATCTGGCTTACTAAATGGTTCTGGCTTTCTCTGCTTGATCGCTCGGGTCATAAAACGATCCCATATGGGTAAAGCTAATTTGCTCCCGGATGCCTGTGCTCCTAGCGGAAGGTGGTTGTCGTTACCAACCCATACTGAAGTTAATAGGTTGCTAGTATACCCGGTAAACCAATTATCTCTAGACTGATTAGATGTTCCTGTTTTGCCAGCTGCTACTTTCGCAAGGTGGCTCGAAGCAGCTCCTGTACCTCTGCGCAAGACGGCATGCATACCCTGAGTAGTTAAGAACGCAATTTCAGTCGGAATAATATGAACCAAGTTTGCATTTTTAGCAGAAGGATGGAGGTACAGAACTTTGCCCGTGCTATCCTCAATCCTGCTAATTGCATAGGGAGATACCCTTTTACCACCGTTAGCGAAAGAGCTATAAACTCTTGCTAAGTCTAGCATTGTTACTTCAGAAGAACCGAGTAGTGTTCCTGGTTCCTTTTTCAGGGGTGAATGTATTCCAAGTTTTTTAGCATGTGCAATAATGCTTTCAATGCCGATCTGACTGCCAATCTCAACTGTTGCTGTGTTTATAGAATTATAGAAAGCTTTAAACATCGTAGTTTCATGAAAAGTATTTTTTCCGTAGTCTTTTGGGCGGTATCCATTAATTGATACAGGGGAGACCAGGATGAGGTCAGACCACTTTTTTCCTTGAGATAAAGCTAGAGAGTAGACGATTGGCTTGAAGCCTGACCCCGGCGACCGTCGAGCGCTGACAGCACGATTAAACTGTGAAAGTTGATAATTCCTTCCACCTTTCATAGCTAGAATAGAGCCGTCGCGTGGGTCGATTGTAAGTAAAGCTGCCTCTGAATATGGTTGTTTTGCATCAGAACTCATAGGGTTTGACCTCTGTACCATCCAGTCAGCTCGATCAAAGTGGTCCGCCATTTCAGTAAAGGTATCGTTGGCTATATTCTGAAGTTTGGGGTCTAATGTAGTATAGATTCTTAGTCCAGTACTTTTTGGTGACTTGTCTAGAAAACTACTTACTTGTTTTTTGATGTAGTCAATGAAATGAGGTGCAACTTTGTAGTTCACCGGTGTGTAGGGAACATATGATAGATTCCGACGAAATAAGGTGTTGGCATCTTTTTTAGTTAAAAACTTAAGTCTAACCATCGCCTCCAATACCTGTCGCTGGCGGGATTTCGCCCGACCTGGATTTCGGTAGGGGCTGTACTTAGTGGGTGATTGGAATAGGCCGGCAAGCAGAGCGTGTTGATGGACACCGATCTTATGAATAGGCTTTGCAAATAGCCTCTGAGAGGCTGCTTCTATCCCGTAAGATCCGAAGCCTAGGAAAAGTCTATTGACGTATATCTCAAGTATTTTTTCTTTGGAAACCAATTGCTCGATCTTTAACGCTAGGATGACTTCCTTTATTTTGCGAGTAATCGTTTTTTCCCTATTCAAAAACAGATTTCTGGCTATTTGCTGGGTGATAGTGCTTCCGCCTTGTGTGTAGCTACCATGTAATAATATGGAGATGGCAGCGCGAAGCATGGCGACGACATCAACTCCACTGTGAGAAAAAAAACGTTTGTCTTCGATTGCTATGATGGCTTTCACTAATGAATCAGGTAAGTCTCTATAAGTCACCCTCCGGTGATAGCGCTCAAAGAACTCTCCTATTTTGTTTCCATTGCGGTCGAGTACTATGGAATTTCCCTGACTAGAGTCGTTTAAAGTAGATAGAATTACTTGGTCAGAAAATTCGAGGATGCCTTCCTTTTTTGCCCACGAATATAGTAGTAGGCTTAAGCTAACTGCCCCTATGGAAATAGCCAGGATGATGCTGAAAATTTTTTGAACCATAGCACTTGGATCGATAAGTTATTGTGATTTCATAAATTTGATATCGGCCAATTTCGGGTCTAATTAAGGGAAATATTTAGGATATTTGACTTAAAGTAGTAATGATTACTGATGGTTGCTTCTTTAATAAAGATCGAGGTAAAGCCTAATATTAACAGACCGATAGTATTAAAAGACAGGAAGGTTTCCGGATCTTCTATGAGATGGGTTGTTTTCCCCCAGAGATTAGAGAGGTTGGTGGTGAGAACTCAGGCCGAAAAAAAGGAAGTGAATATCCTGTTAGTGGAGCCAGCTGGCGGCCGGCGTGATCTGCTAAATCGGCTATTTTCTAATTTTGCTCCAAATCAGTCTAATGAATATTCTTACCAGGTTAATAAAATTGACTCATGTAGGGAAGCTTTTCCATTATTTAAGAAAAATCACCCTGATATCGTTTTAGTTGATTTACGGCTTGGTGCCGATGTCTGTAAAGATCTCTGCCGGGAGATTCGATCATTTGAAAGTCATCGGCATACGGGTGTTATATTTTTTAACTTAGATACCTCGGATTCCAACTCACTAGCTGTCGAGTTTCTTGAAGCAGGTGCTGATGATGTCATAAATACTACTTGCAGTGATAGAGAGGCAACGGCTAGGGTTTGTGCGGTCTTAAAGCTTAAGGTGATGACCGATGAGCTTCGAAGTGCTAACCACAAACTTCACCAGCTGAGTTATACCGACGACCTTACCGGCCTAAATAATATGCGTGCTTTTAATGCTAAATACTCTGAAGCTATAAAGAAGTGTTTTTCTGGAGAAACCGGCTTGGGAGTTATTATGTTAGATTTGGATCACTTTAAAAATGTCAATGATCAATCGAACCACCTGATGGGCAGTCATGTAATCGGCGAAGTTGGTAGAATTATTTCTTCGATGGGGGTTTTAACTGCAGATGACTGTGCCGCACGGTTTGGCGGCGACGAGTACGTGATTTTTACATTGGATAAGAAGCTTATTAATGTAACGAGGAAAGCAGAAAAGATTCGTAAAGCCATCAATAATGGTATTTTTGTCAAAGATGGCTTTTCAATGCGCATTACAACAAGCGTAGGAGTTTCCTGGACTGCTCCGAATTACGGCGGCAAAGAAGAGGACTCAATAAAGGCAGCTGATATTATGCTCTATGTAAGTAAGGGTAATGGTCGTGATCAAGTGAATAGTGTTGCGCTAAGGGATCCGGTTGATCTTGACCATATTTGTCGCACTCATCTTGTTGAGCGGGATGCCTGCGGTGATGACAATGATTTCGCCCGAATCTACAATTTCTAGCTCTTTTATAAGACCGGGGATTCCCTGTAGAAGGTCGTCTGTCTTATAGAAAAGTGGGTTAGGTATTCCGTATACTCCCCAAAC
>JANQHA010000056.1 GCA_028282865.1 Oligoflexales bacterium | reverse complement strand
CGGGCTTAATCGGACCGCCTACACCATTTTTTCGAATCAAATTCTTGGTGTACGCTTTGGCCAAATAGTCTCTAACACGGCTCCAAAATTTTTTGTAAGATTTACGCTTGGTAACTTCCGGGAAAAGAGTGTTACGAAGAAACCAAATATTAAACAATCGAGGTCCATCGTTTTTGAGCGTCCCAGCATTTAGGTATACATAAGCAACTTTATCCAAATAGACTAATATACGCGATTTAAGATTTCTAAATTTTTGACTAGGCTTATCGGTCTGTCCATCCCAAGAATCAAATTGATTTATTTTTTTTGCTAGGCGATCGTAAAACTGCTCTCGGTATCTAAGAGCCGAAAAGTCTACTAACTTTTCCAAGGAAGCGTCTAGAATCTCAAGCCCATTAGCCAGACCTATATTGTGGCTATGTAAATAAGAACTAAAAACACTGACAAAAAATCCCATTTGCTCTTTTGTCTTGATCATTTCTAGGGTTCTAGTAAGCATCGCGTAGAAAAAACGGGTCGTTTCCTCGCCAACAGAAGTAGAATTTCCTACATGATTCAAAACATGAACCAAAGCCATATTAGGATCGGTCTCAGACACAGATGCGACCAATCGAACAGGCCATAAATCAACCAAAGACTTTCTATGTGCGTCGTTAAATAATAACTTATCTTCGGACGCCAGGTCTTTTTCCTTTACGTACTCAGAAAAACCAGGACCAATTTCCATAACTTTGTATGCGGTATCTTTGTCAATAAGCTGGTCATATTGCAAGCTCCGAGCAATAGATCTTTTAGATGAGCGGAGTTTTGCTCTAGGAATCAATGGGTCAAAAATGTCACGCACTAAACTAACCTCTAAGCCCATAGACTTAATATCTTTTGCCTCAAAGTTAGGTAGTCCTTCGTATTTCATTACGACCTGGGCGATAGCTGCAACCGAGGCAAAACGCTTCTCGACTTTTGCGTTTTTACTTGGGTTAGCCAAATAGCTTCGAATCTCAGATTTATCGACACCTATCAGCCTATTTACAGTATCCATGGCGTGCATCGGGCCCGAAAGTCTTTTCGACTCAATAAGACCGGTTACATCAAAAAGACTCGTTACAGCGGTATCAGTTAGGTGGCTATAGTAGTTAGTATAACTAGAGCCTATCAAATTAGTTAACAGTCTTAATCGTCTCTGTGATTTAAAAAAGTCAGCATCAAGCTCTGTAATATCTCCAGCAATATACCCCTCTACCACCACCTTTACTTCTTTCAGCGCATCCATATATTCAGCTCTAGCTTGCTCGTTTAAGGTAGATGATTTAACAAGCTCATCAATCCCACTTTCATAGATTGAAAACGAGTTAATAAATTTCTGACCTGACTTCTCGAGGTAAGACTGCATCTCACTTTGGAACAGAGTCTCTAAATACTCAACTCTCTCCTCCATCGAGTGGATATCGACCCATTTCTGAGACAACCGCGGCGTGACGGTCTTAACAAAGTTACCTTCACTTGGCAGATAAATACCGTGCACATCGGTAAAAGCTTTAGATATGTTTCTAATATGCTTTTTTGCTCGGACGTTAGCAGTCGCCCTAAGCTGGGTGAGGTCTTGGATAACCGGGTGAGGTTGACCGCTCAAAACTTCTTTCTTCATGCTCTCGATATAAGAGCGGAGCTCGTTAAAGTCAGTCTGCTGATGATCAATAAAGGTTGTGATCTTTGTTAGTTGATTAGCAAGGGGAAGTGACTCTTTGCGAGAAAACCTTTTGACAATATGAGGCTCTAGCTGCTGCCACTGTGCTAAACTTTTGCCACTCAGCTTCCTGGCCACAAATTTTAGTGACTCTTTTAAGGTATAGTTTAGATACAACGACTCAAAACCTGGAACCTTTATCTCATTAAGAGTCATTTCAATCTTTTTCAGCTGAACTGCAAGCTCGGCCAAATGCTTTTGTGGGTTTCGCTTTAAGAGTTCTTTTTTATGCTCTAGCCAAAAATTTGAACGCTTAGATTGGGAGGTCACTAACTCAAGCGCCTCTCCGAAGGTATAATAGATCTTGGCTAAATCATTAAAAACCAGCTCAACAGCAGAAAAATTTAAACACCGATAAAGCAACTTCACAGTGTCGGTATCAAGGTCCTCTACTCCGCGGTATCTTCGACCAATGTTGTAGCTAAACGACTTACTAGTCGGATCAGGGGTACGGCCAAGCCCTCTTTTATAGATAAAGTGCCTTGTTACAAACTCCTGACGAGTTTTTAGCATTTTAGAAAACTCGCGATCTGCGGCAGTTCGAGGTCGATTCATTCTCTCAGTAAATCGTCCGTATTTCAGACCGTCGTGATTCAAGGCATAGTGAACCATATCAGCGACAATATAATCAAAAGCCCTAGAAGAAGTCCCTTTAACCAGCTGTCTAGTCAGCGGAGAAAGTTGGTGATAAAAGTCTAATGTCTTTTCCCAGTCTTTTGTCAGGTGCAGGTAACGAGTGCATAGACGAGCCAACAAGTGGAAGTAGGGATAACGCGAAGCGGGATCGTCCGATGTACGATACTGAGCCATCCGCGTTACAAGGCTATTCTTGTAGGTAAGAATAAAGTCAACGATCTTGCTCAGACTATCGACTGAGTCTACTCGAGAAATAATTTTACTCAATGCCCCGTATACAATCTCGACATCGATGTCTCTGCTCCACTTCATGATATTGTCAAGATTAAGATCTCCGTAGACTCCGTAGTCTATCTGACGTTCGACAATCTTTTGCCGCAACTGCCTGAGCGCAGTCTTAACACTCGAATGGGACTGCTCAGATGTAAACGAATTGTATCCACCTAACTCTTGTTGAAACCTCTGCAGGGACGCGATAATTTGATCCAGCTGGCCACTACTCTCAATTGAGTCTAGAAGCTTAGAATAGGTCCGAACCTGAAGGGTAAACATACGCTCGGCCATGTTTTGGTTCTTCTTATAAATCCCGTATGTCTCAATAGCCCGAAGACGTTCCGAGAAATCTAAATCTAAATATGCAGACGAGTTCAAAAACTTCTTTAGCCCACCGTGCGAAGTGCGGGTAGCGACCTCGGAACCAGTCCTATCAATAAGTTCCTGAGAATAGTCATTACGACGATCTTGCTTATCGCCTGGCTTAGGTAGCTGTTTTGCAGACTTAAGGACGCTGACGATAGGCTCAATATTGGCGATACGGTAGCTAGACTTCGGGTGTTCGTCCAACATCGTAGCAACTAAATGCCTCAAAGACTTATCGCTATGGAGCTGGCCTAACATTTTGAGCATATCGATAGCTGCTAGAGGGTCGTACCCAGCATGAAACAATAATTCAGCGGCAAACTTATCAGCATCGAACTCAAAATGAACTCCCGCAGTTGCTCTCTTATCTGCTCTTTCCAAATCTTGGTTTTGGATATGACCGAACTCGTGAGCTACTACAGCAGCTAAGATAGCAAGAGAAGCCGGTCCACCTACTTCAAAAGGATTACCGTCATTACAAGGGGTATATTTGCATATAGCATCTATTAAGCCATAAGTAACAACCACATGAAATGCTTTTACCGAATCAACAGATGGGACCATTGAGACCCAACCATTAACTACAGGCGTCGAAGCGATAAAAACCTCGTAAACCGAGTCTTCGTCGACCATCTTAGTTTGCTTAAATTTTTTGATCATTTTTTTGAGCTGGGCAACTATTTTTGGCGCTCGATACACCCCTCCAGGCAGACTTTGATAAGTTTCATTCTTAGCATTT
>JANQHA010000006.1 GCA_028282865.1 Oligoflexales bacterium | reverse complement strand
GGCTCCAACCCAAGCACCGATATTCACATAGCTCGGCATAAGCACCACACCCTCTTGCAAAAAGCAGCCGTACCGAGCAGTCGCCGGAGGCACCACGCGGACATTCAACTCCTTGAAGTTTCGCTTAAGTGGAATCTTGTCGTGATAAATAAATGGTCCGACTTCATATTCCTGCATTTTAGCTAACCGAAAATAATGTAATATCGCATGTTTTATCCAGGCGTGAGTATGCCAGGAGCCATCTGATTCCTGTTCGCAAACCCTTATTTTGCCAGTATCAAGCAAGCCTATCACTTCAAAAACCGCATCTTTAGCCTGATCGACGGCATTTCTATCTCCACCTGCAAAACGCTCGGTTGCATCTTCAATCTCAAGCTTTAGGCTATCGTATGAACTCACTGCGACTCCTCTACATAACGAGTTAAAATATCCAATGCGACCTCAGTGTCTTGCTCGGTCGGCACCAGTGCCATTCGAAAGTAACCCTTAGTATCAAGACTAAGCCACCGGGACGGACTGGTAATCACACCTCGCTCTGCTAAGCCAAGGCAAAACTTTAGGTCATCACCGTTATAGCTTGGAGGAACCCGGCACCACAAATAAAATGCAGCCCGTGGGGGGGAGTCCATTAGGCCAAGTCGCTTTAACCTAGGATATGCTAATGCGATCCGGCTGCTAAATACCTTCCTACGCTCCGCTACATGAGCCTGATCAGACCAAGCTACAGAAGCTACAGCTTGAATAAACTCAGGCGTGCCAATGCCCATATTAGCTCTGGCTCGAGCATGTGCCTTCATAAAGCGAGCGTCCCCTGCCATGAAGCCACTTCTAAAACCGGTCATTCCAGACCGTTTGCTTAAACTAAAAAAAGAAACCACGCGATCTCTGGAGTAGACCAGTGGAGTCTGAGGTAGGCTGTCCGATAAATCACTTTGATAGATGTCGACATAGCAATCGTCAGAAAATATCACGCAATCTCGCTTATGCGCCCAGTCGATAAGCTGTAACCAATAACTTTCATCAACTTCCGCCCCAGTGGGATTATGGGGATAGTTAACCCAAACCGCTGCAGCATCCTCCTGGACATCGTTGGGGAGGCTCCAAGGCTCTAGCTTATATCCATTATCTACTTTCAAAGCTACCGGGTAAGCCTTTGCGCCAGCAAATTTGGCTGAAGATGCGTAAACCGGATACCCGGGGTCTGGAAAAATAATAGTATTTTTGCCACTACGGCCAGCGACCGAAAGCGCTGCGTGGAAAACCGCCTCCTTACTGCCACGCGTCGCCATCACATCCAAATCATCAGACCTCTCAATAGCGAAGCGCTCAAACAAATATTTGTAAATTGAGTCTATGAGCTCCTCTGACCCTTTAGCTCGCGGGTATTGACTCACTTCAGTAAGTGAAGCCTTTAAAGTTTCATTAAGGACAGGCCATAAAGGTATTCTAGGATCTCCAGTACCAAAGTCATAAACCGGTTTGCCATCCGCCTGTAGCTTTGAACGGATTTTAGCCAGCTCCTCCATCGGGTAGGGTTGCAACTGATTGGTAACTTGATTCACAAGTGACGATGGTGCCATGTGCGACCTCTTAACTTTATTTGGTGATAACCGTCAACCATTCCATCTTATCTGTGAAGGGGAACATATCAAACGATTCTATTTGCCGGAGGTGATAGCCAGCTTCTTTCAATATAACTAAATCTCTAGCTAGTGTTTCGACCTCGCAAGAAACATAAATAAACCGGGGCGCTTCGGCTTTTTTAAGAGCACGAACAATAAAATGCAGCATCTGTTCAGAGATTCCCTTTCTCGAAGGATTTGCTACCACAAGCTCTGGGGGCCACGCCCAGCTCGGTATCGACCCCTGCAGGTCTTCGACCCGACCGGCTAAAAAGTGCAGGTGATTTTGTAGCTCGTTGTTCACGGCATTATTATGCGCGTCACGAGTGGCTTGAGGGTTTTGTTCGATGCCAAGCGTCCTATAACCGGCGCGCGCTAATACCATCGATATTTGACCGATGCCACAATAAAGGTCCCAAGCTATCGGTGCAGAATGAGCCTGCCCGGCAAGTTGGGCAACCCTTCGGTATATACTCTCCGCCGTCCAAGGATTAACTTGAAAAAAAGAAGTTGGACTTATCTCAAAGCTAAGTTCACAAATCGTTTCCCGTAAACGCTTTGCACCAGATAGTAAGGTGGACTCATCACTAAATATCGCATTGTTGCGCTCTGTATGAAGGTTCATGTAGGCTACAGTTATCTTGTGCTTTCGTTGTTTTAAGTTCTGCACAAGTTGAACCAACTCAGCCTTACACTTGCGAGTAACCACAAAAGTAACCATTAAAGCGTCGGTTGTGTGCGAAGCCCTGATGGTAAAATAGCGCAAGTCACCGCTATCTGTAACATCATCATAAGGTGACAGACCACTGGCTTCTAACAGCTCCTTCAGGTCCTCAATGAGTGCATTCATGGTTTTGCGGTGTAAAGGACAATTCACCAAATCGATGATTTCGTGAGTTCCTCGTTTAAACAAGCCGATTGCGAACCGCCTACCCTCATCCTCGATATTAGGACGAACCGCTAGCTTTGCATGGGTACGGTAATTCAGCTTCTGGGGACTCGGGTTCGGGGGTAAGATCTGGGCATGTGATGTAAGACCATTGGCCGTTAATAAATCAATGCCTTTTTTATGCTTATCTTCAAGGCTTAGCTCGTAGGATCCATTAATATATTTACAGGTATTGCATATGGACTTTATCTTACAAGGTTCTATGACAAGCTGGTTTTTGACTTCCTGGTCTTGGGATTTACTCCACTTAGATGTCTTAATTTGTATGTCAGGGTCGTCTTTCATGAAGTGCGAATACTATTCCTAATAAAGCCAATCGGTCAAACTTGCCGGAGGTACTCTCCTAACACGTTTTGATGAACGACGAAAGACTTTTACACCTAGATTTTTAGTGTATTTTCGCCAAGTTTGCCATTCTTCTTCCAAAGTTTTAACAGTATAAGGCGTATCTGCAGACTTTGAGCCCTTGGAAAAGGTATATTGGCCAAATAAATAAGTAGCTGCGTGCCTAATCCACCTAAAGTAAGTAGGGCCACCACCTTCTTTGGGAAGCTCAAAAAAGACAATCATATCACCGTACTTAAGATTAGATTGGTCAACATCGACTTCATAAAACTGCTGGTTAATCGCGCGCCAAAGCTCGTCGTAATTTATCATTGAACGATGATAGCCCTCTTCTTTCTTAACATTAATAAACGGTGAGCTAGTGAGCGTTTGACCATGAAAAGCCAGCGAAGCATGAAAGCAGTTTGGGCCCTGAAACGCGATATACCTCCGAACCATCTTTTTAGCAAACGTAGGTAGTAGGTACCGATCAACGCTTATCGATGACCTATTTCGAACCCTAGACCTGACAGCATTGATCTGCTTAGGTGTCAAAAACGGCTTCAACTGAGCTAAAAGGCGCTTACCTAGCCTCGGTTTATGAGTAAATGCATCAGCTTCTATAGACACAGAATGATGCTTCCTAGCTAATTTTTTCTCGAGCTTAGAGTACCTAATCCATTTAAGAGATTCTGGGCTAAGTTCTATTTTCTTGCTGCCATCTCTAAACTTCTTTTTAAAGGTCGAATGATATTTATCTGAAAAGTATTCGTATAATTTGCCTGAGCTTTTGGGCTTTGCTAGCTCTTTTGCCAATGCCAGCATGTCAGCTGCTGTGCCTGGAACTCTCAAGCTAAATGGCTCGATTCTGCGATCTGCCTTAGATTTCAGTGAACGCCTTTTAACTGTCTCTACCGGAATAGAGATTTCCTTGATCTTGTCCCGCACATCTATAGATAAGCTCGCACGTAAATCTGACAGATCGTATACGTATCGACCGGTTTTTTTTGCTGTGATACCAAAAGCAGTGTTTGTACAGAACGAAGCTATCAGTAAAAAAAACCTTAATTTAAAGCGTTTTTTCATCATTTAAAGCTTAATCCTCTCTTGGGTCACACCAAGAATACCTCTATAAAAAGTATTGGTTTCATTAAGCTATTCGGTTTAATTGAAGAGATCTTTAGGAAATACCCGATAGGAATAATGTGCCTAGGCTGAGCTCCATCACAGCCGAGTTTGGCCGTAAATCATGTAGTATAATGGGATATATAGAGGAAAGTCATCCCGTCTACTACGAATTCCTCTTACCATTTTTCATTTTTGCACCTGGGAGACGTGTATGACCAAAGTTCTGATCGCCGACGCAATCAAACCGAGCCTTGTTATGAGCTCTGAAGTATTCAAAGACAAGATTTCAGGGTGCACAGTGATCATAGCTCAAACCGGAGAAGATGCCGTTCGGATGGCTGAAGAGGAGAAACCAGACCTCTGCCTAGTCGATTTTGATCTACCAGATGTAGACGGTCCAGCCTTAGTCATAGCCTTAAGACGTGTTTACTCTGGGCCAATTCTAATGACCGCTTACCCGGATAAAAATGTTGAGCAAGCCGTCGAAGACCACCTCTTCGCCTACAATGATGCTAGCGCTTGGATCAGAAAGCCAATCAAATTTGACCAGCTCTCAGCACAAATAGACTGCTTTCTCATAGAACAAAAACGGACAGGAAAACGTTTCAACATCGAACTCCCGATGCAGGTCATTGCCAAAGCAGCAGGTCGCGGTAAACGCGCACCAAAATCTGCGGGGGTTGTGACAAACCTAAGCTTAGGCGGAGCCTGTATTCAGCTTGATACTTCGATGAAAATGAAGACTGAACAAGAGCTGACGCTTTCTGTAAACATCCCAGCTACCACACGTAGCTCTAGCAAACCCAGTAAGTCTTTGACGGTAAAGTCAAAAGCAAAAGCCAAGACCAATGATACTAAAATCAAAGCCACCGTCGCTTGGATTGCAAAAGATGGTCAGGTCGGGCTTAGGTTTGCAAATTTAACAGACAACCAACAAAAAGGTATCGAAGCATTCTTGAAGTTAGAGTCTGCATCGTAGAATAATGACGCAAAGCCTTTCAAAGCTGACCCTGTTACTTATCATCGCTTTCACCACGGCCACAGCGCTAGCGGAGCTTTATAGCTTCGCCTCCCGGTTTACCCCAGACACTTGGATAGCGGTAGCAACCTGTAATTCACTCCTTGCAGCATTCATTATGCTTCGCAGACATAACAACAACACCCCCAAATACAATCTAAGCCTTTCGACCCCAGCATTTATTTCATCATCAAGATTTAAATGGTATCTTCCATCAATAGCATTGCTAATACTGATTCTGGCGCTATCAACAATTGGGCTGCTATTTGGTGAACGTGAAACTACACAAGTCAGTAGCCATCAACTACTATGGATCACTTGGATTCCAATCGTAGAAGAAATTGTTTTTCGAGTCGGCTTTGGTGATGCCATGCGGCGCATTGGCGGCACCTTTACTGGAAGCTATATCGCGATCATTATATT
>JANQHA010000608.1 GCA_028282865.1 Oligoflexales bacterium | reverse complement strand
AAACCTTGGTCAGTTTCCCCCTCTAACGGCACAGTAAAAATACCTTCGCTAGCGGCAAGGCCAATATCTCTGAAACTAATATTCGGCCCGTACATTTTGCTAATAGGTGCTCGATAATGCGAAAACTCTCCGCCTGACCAAGCCGCAATCACCTTAGAGTTAGGCCAGTACTGATTTGGCAAGAGAGTATTTGTGGCTTCTGCCAGCAACTCTAACTCTTTTGCTCGCTTTATATTTTTCTCGCTTACCAATGAACTCAGCAGTCGTTGCTCCTGTTTATCCCAAAAAAAGAGTTTTCCAAGACTACCGTCGTGTATTGAGCGTATCAGATCCTCTTTCCATAAATCGCCCCACCGGGCTAATGCCATAAGAGTTGCCGGAGTTGCCGTCGAGATAAACTCTAGCCGCCTTTGCATCATCAACACCCTTAAGATCATAAAATATTTCTTCTGCTGATCGGAAATTTTATTCACTACCTCGGGAATAAGATATTTTTTTTTCACATACCAAGGCTGGCAAGAGCTAATTAGGCCACTTAAATCACCGCACGGTGTTCTTGCATGCGTCAGAAATTGTTCCCGGTCACTGACAATATTTGCAATCAAAGCGCCCACCAATTGAGGCTGCTGGTAGTACAAAGCACACCCCCAATCAAACCAAGTATCCCTCAAAGCATGAATGCCTGCTCTGGTCACTGGAATATACTTTGGCTTATTGGTTGTTCCAGAAGTCATAGCGAAAAAAAGCACATCAGACGTTGGACCAACCAATCCACTTTGCTCACCATTTTTTACCAGATCTATATACGGCGCAATATCTTGATACTTAAGGATAGGCATATTCCTGCGAAAATCGTTTAGAGACATGCCGGAATTTAATGAAAAATCAGAGGCAAACCTACTGCCCGCAATTATTTGCATACATTTACTGAAGACCCTATGCTCAAATTTGTCAACATGCCCAGATAGCCTTCTAAATTTCCATTTGACATAATTATAAGGGAGGAAAGATATGCTTTTAGCCAGTGATCTTCTAATTAAGCCCATATATCCAACGCCATCACAAATCCACTAAATTTTCTCTAGAACCAGTGCACAACAAAGACCTGAAAAGCCTCTGGACGTAACTAAAATCTGCGACTTTTCATAAGGAGCCCTTTCGGCACTAACTGCCAAATTTTCATTAACACCAGTTGAGTCAAAATTTTTCACTGGTGGAATATCTGCTCCGTTAAGAATATCCACCGCAAAAGCCGCGGCAATATTAGCCGATGCTTCTGTCGTTTCACCTAGGTTTGCTTTGGTCGATGTTAGTTTCATACTTTTACACTGGTTATCAAAAGCGTCTAGGTAGCTCTGATACTCTACTATATCTCCATGCAGCGACCCGTTACCATGTCCAAATATTAAGCCTAGCTTGTCGAGTTCAATCGAGCCAGCTTCTATCAGCCTTTTAATACACCTCGGAAGTCCAGTGGATTTATCACTATTTAAAAAAGCAAAGTCACCTTCAGATGCCATACTAACATCAGCGACCCTAGCAAGAATATTAGCACCGCGCCGGATAGCACTTACCTGCTCTTCCAACACTAAAAAGGAAGCCCCTTCGGACAAAATGGTTCCACATCGACTTTGAGAATAAGGTTTGATCGTACTCTCTGGATCCAAAGCCTCTCCGTGAGCCAGATAACCGCTGTCGATACCTTGCTGCATCTGAAATGTCTCTGGGCAGCCGGAAGCTCCCCCAACCAGAACCGCTTCTGCTCTGCCTTCTTTTATTGCGTGGAAGCCTTCTACAGCAGCACGTGCACCAGCAGATTGAAAATCCATGAAGTTACCATTCACGCCCCTAATATCCAAGGCAACTGACGCGTAGCATAAAGTGTTGTTCATCAGTGTTTGCAGCATTACTAGAGGGTTCACATTTCCACTTAACTCTCGACCAAATAGCTTCGAATCAAATGAAGAGTTAACCACGCACTGGCGAAGAAGGCGGTGATATGGCTCCAAATCCCCGATTTGCGTGCTACTACTTCCAACGTAAATACCGAATTGATCCGGGTTGATACTACCTTTGGTTATTCGCGCGTCAGCACTAGCTTTAAGCGCTGCTACTAAACCAATCAAATCTTTGCGCACCATAGCTTTACGGACCTTCTTGTCAGGTAGAACGCCGATATCTAAATCATTGCAGATACCAACGTAAACCCCGCCATTAGAAGAGTTAGTGCTTCCTAACTCAGTGAAATTATCTCCGCCATGATAACAACCCTCCATGACCTGAGTAACATCATCACCTAAGGTCGAAACAACTGAGCGACCGGTGACAACGACTTGCCGATCTGAGGTAGTTATTCGCATCGTCGAATCACCAAACTTGAGTTTGATCCGCCAAAACCAATTGAGTTTGACATCACCGCACTCCCCACTAAATGCTGTTTACGTTTTACGCCAAAATCTACGTGTTCGTTACAATCAGTGTGCTCAAGGTTAACAGTAGGTGGAATAACTCGGTCGCGCACCGCCAGAGCGCAAAAGCTAGCTTCGATCGCACCTGCAGCTGAGATAAGATGACCCGTCTGCGATTTTGTCGAAGCAACAACAGGTCGAGGCTCCGCCTCGCTAAACACTCGACTTAACGCCAACGCTTCAACCCGGTCATTAACCTCAGTAGAGGTCCCGTGAGCGTTGACATAGCCTATATCAGATAAACTCAGCTCTGACTCACAAATAGCAAAGTTCATAGCTTCGACAATTCCACGGCCATCAGGTGGTAAATCGGTGATCCGGTAAGCACTAGCGGTCTCCCCGTAACCCACCACTTCGCCATAAATATGCGCCCCACGGTCTCTAGCGTGCCTTAGCTCCTCAAGCACTAGTATCGCTGCACCTTCTCCGGCGACAAAGCCATCGCGAGAGCTATCAAATGGTCGAGAGGCGGTAATTGGTTCACTATTTCTTTTGCTTAAAGCACCAATCAGGCAAAAACCAGAAAAAAGCAGTGGTGCTGCTAATGAATCTGCTCCTCCACTCAAGCAACAAATGCACTCTCCTCTTTTAATCTGCCGATAAGCATGGCCAATAGCTTGTCCACTAGAAGCACATGCTGTTTGGATCGTAGATATCGGCCCGCGGCAGTTCCAAATAGCGGCAAGAACTGTCGCGAATGTACCCGGATGATTTTGCAATATAGGCATAGAGTTACTTATTTTTTTGTCAGAAGCAGAAATACTTAATGAAGCACTCTCAGTCATAGAGACAAACTCAACCGGATCAATAGGGCCAACGCCTACTCCAAGGCTTACCCCAATATCTGATGGTTTCAATCTACCAATGATTTGGCTGTCAGATATCGCCTCATAAGCCGCTTTAACTCCATATTTAGTCGCCCTATTGAGATAGCTAGCATAGCCACCAATCGGAACCTCATCACCTAGAGAAAAATCTTTGACTTCGCAGGCGAACTTGGTCGGCCAGGTCTCGGCATCAAAAGCAGTTATCGAGCCGGCTCCACTTTTGCCATCAAGGATATTGCCCCAAGTGGTCTCTCGGTCGTTACCCAGCGGAGATACTATTCCGATTCCAGTGATACACACCCGGCGCTCTGACACGAAATTTGCCTCAAATAATTTAACTTTAATGTTGGAATAGAATACGACTTTAACTGCAAGGATTCAATGATTGGAAGCGGAAGACTTTAGATAAAAAAAGGCCCCGCTAGGCGGGGCGCGTTTTACTTACTGCAGAGCAAAACAGGTATCGAGATTTAGGTCTCAACCACCTCCATGCTACTAGTGCAGTCCCAACATATACTCACCAACGCACCACCTCCTTTCCTTGGCCTATAGCCAATCAGGCCTTACCTGGCATCATCGCCGCAGCAGTGGGCCCTATCCATATCTTAGCAAAGCCAGACATATGATTAAAAGCAATTTACCTACAACTGGCAAAAATATTGACATAGCCACTTAAATAATCCACAAATCATGCAAAATAACACTTTAATTACAAATAGTTATACCAGTAGGCGATGGAGTGTTTTTTGCAAAACCTTAGGTAAGACCTGGACCGTCAATATGGTCAAAAAGTAAGCCTAGGAGCGCCGTTGAAAGCATACCTACTAACAAGATTAATATTAGCCGTGAATGCTGGTTATTTAGCCATTTATGTCAGCGCCCCAGCTTTCTTAGAAGCCGCTCCGGTGAAAAAAAGAAAAGCGGAAATCACTTCAGTACGAGAAATCTCCAAAGATAAGTCACTTGTCACTAACATGAAAAAGGATATAAAAGTCGTGAGATTTCCGGCTGTAGACAGCAAAAACAAGCCGGTCAAGGCTAAGTACCACTTTTATATCCAAGGTGGCCTCCATGGCAACGAAATACTTACTTCAAAGTTTGTCCTTTGGCTCGTTAAAAGGCTGAGAAAGCATCAGGGCCCTTTAAGCCGCCTTGATAAAAAGCTAGTAGCTATAGACCTGGTTCCAGTGGCCAACCCAGACGGTATTGCCGACAATACCCGCACTAACAAGAAGAAAGTAAACCTAAACAGAAATTTTAGTCATCTTTGGGGACTGAGCAAAGAATACCCTGGCACCCACAGCTTCAGTGAGCCAGAAACGAGATCAACTCGTTACTTATTTGAAAACAACAAATACACTGCATCTGTCGATGTTCATGGCTACATTAATTGGATAGTAGCTCCCACAAAGCCTACACTTATCCAAGTAGAAAATAATAAAGACTTAGCGAACCGATATAACTCTTGGCTTACAGCGTTGAAGAAACAAACTAAAAAATTTGACCCTAGCTATGAACTTAAGACTGCCGGAGGCTTGGGCGACGGAGGAGCATTTGAGGACTGGGCCTTTTGGAACCAAGGGAGCTTAGCTTTTTGTCTGGAAATGGCTACAGCATTTCGCTATCAGCACAACTTTAATAAGGCGACTAAAAAAAGTGTAAGGAAAGATGTATTTATTAAGTATGAAAAGTTTATCTACGACATGTTTCGCCATGCAATTAAAATCACCGATGATAGCAAGCTAATCGCAAACAATTAAAAGGTCTATTGACTAACCTGGTCTTGATAAAAATTCGGCAAAGAGAATACAGAAACCATCATGCCGTCATTAAGGTACTTAAGCCCAGCTTTTACCTGGTCGAAGCGGCTACGATTATATTCTTCGGGAAAAATTGGATTTTTTGCAGCTAGCGTCCAAGACCAAGTGCCGCGCGGGTAAGTTGGTATCCCGGCGATATAAGATTTCCGGTGTTCGAATCCAGCGGCCACATTATCACGGATACGATGTAGCATAGCTGTTGAATGCCATGGCGATTCAGACTGACAGACCATTAACCCGTCATCTTTTAGTGCTGACGCCACTGATCGGTAAAACTCCTTGCAAAACAAACCTTCACCGGGGCCTATAGGATCGGTAGAGTCAACTATAACCAGATCTACCTCTCCGGCGCCCATATCTTTCATATAAGCGACCCCGTCACCAATCTTAACGGTCACTCGGTCATCTTCCAAAGCCTTTCCAAGGCTTGGGAAAAACTCCTTAGAAACATCTGTTACCATTTTATCGATTTCGCATAAGGTAATATCTTTAATGCACTGATGCTTTAGAAGCTCCCGTACAGTGCCACCATCGCCTCCGCCAATAACAACCACTTTTTCTGGGCTTTTATGCAAGCATACCGGTATATGAGATATAACCTCATGATAGACAAACTCATCTGATTCGGTCAACATTACCAAATCATCTAGAAGCATGACCTTCCCGTAAGCTAGCGTATCGATAATTTTAATCGTTTGAAACTCGGAACGTGAACTAAACAGAACATCCTTGGTTTTGTAACCGTATGAGATTTCATTATCTTCGATTTCGGTAAACCACAAACCCAAGACTACCGCCCTTGTTGCCGCTCTTGATTCCGGACATATTCTAAAAACGAAGCTTTGTCGTCCATAATGTTCTGATATTTGCTATTTGACATGGACCCTCGGCGATTCCCAGAGTAACGATCATTACGGCGATTATTATTGCTACCGCGGCTATTCGCGTGGTGCTGCCGTTGTTGACTGGAGTGATTTTGATCCCGTAAATGGCTACGGCGCTCGATAATCTCCCATGCTCGCAGCACAACCCCTTCAGATATAAGCTCTGATAAATACTCTTCTGCAGTAATCCCTTCTTCTTCGGCCTGAAGTTTAACCTTTTTTGCCAGGGATGTTGATATCTTTACCGGAAAGTCTTGATGGCTTGAAGTGGATGTAGCCAATTCGTCAGCTTTCTCCGGTACCTTTGAAGCCGCACTTTTCTTTGTTGTCTTTTTTGCTTTAGCTTTCTTCTTAGCTGACGTGGTTTTTTTCTTACTGGTACCTGCAGTTTCTTTTGCCATAATTAACCTTCAATATTTATAAAAATCCAAAATCGAACCTTAAAAACAAAAAGCTCGGAATAATTCTATTTACTAGAAACTTCTTGAAAAGATCTAAATAACACTTTACTGAAAGGACGTATCCAACCAGCTAGCTCTCAAAGAGTCAACACCAGAAATTACCTTCTCGTTTGCCTCAGGAGACAGAAATATGTCAAGACCAAAATCATAACTACCTTTATGTACTCTACTAATATCTATAAAGGCACCGACATCCCCGGATAATCCGTCAATCCAAGGCCACTGATCAGTCATATCCTGGACGCCAAACATGCTCTGGCGGATCAAAAACGGCGGCATTGAGGTCCGGGCCGCTCTCCGGTCTACCTCCACTTTCATAAGCAGAGATCTCTTGCCGAAATCTCCGTCGATAAAAAAATAGGGGAATGCGTCAGCCATTTCCTTACCAGATTTTATGTAATTTTCCGCGCCTGATTTGGGTAAGCTCGTAAGGTTAGAGTTAAAGCTAAGTGGCAGCTCATCAGAAAATTTTAATGCATAAGCGATCCCTGTCCCTAATTTAAAATGACGGCTTGGATCGACTGGAAATTCAACAATTGTAGGAATTCGAAAAGAGTTCTCGTAAAACACCAGTTCTGAAAACATATGGAAATTAAAAAGACTTAAAAAATTGCGAAACTTCACTCCAACAGCGACGATTGCCCGTATAGGCCCCACTTGCCAACTTTCAATCTCAGAATAAAAGTTAGAATCGGTTAAACTAAAATCAGGTAAATACCAAGGTAGTTCAAAATTCATGATAAAATGAGACTCCTTGATGACAGAAATTTTCTTTCCTTGGTCCTTAAAAGCCAAATCTCCAATCAGAGCGGCTTTAGTGTCTCTAAACTGGTAGTAGTACTCCTTTGACTCGACGATGCCTTTACGGGCATCTAATTGGATCATACTCTCTGGCCTTCGGTCACTATGAGTGGCATCGGACCTAACTACTAAAACCTCGCCGTGCTTCCCTAAATCGCTCTTTAGCACCACTCGCCAAAACCTACTGCCTATCTTCTTCAGGCTTTTGTCAATTTGGGCCTTAGTAAAAGCCTTGCCAAAATCTGGCCCCCAAAGGACTAATTCATCGTTACTATCAAAAAGACCGTCCCCGGTATGGGATGTGAAAGGTAAGCCATGGGCCAAAACATAATCCCCCCTTCGATTGCGTTCATCAATCTGGTGGCGAATTTTTCTCCATTTAACGCCGTCAAACGAATAAACCGCAAGACCACTAATCCTCTGGCCTAACAGCGCAGGCGAACCCTGCATGACAACAGCAAAAGGATAGGGAACCTGGCTTTTAGCATTGGCGAGGCTTGACGACACTACGACAAACACAAAAGCCATGACTAAAGTTACCAACAAAAGCTTCATATCAGTTAGACACGCCCCTTAAAGATCTGTTAACCTCTATTTAATCATAGTTATATGAGACTTGCTAAAGTTTTACATAAGGAGCCGAAAGTGAAACAAATCATGGCATCGATTCTTACCCTCATTTCCGCTGTTATTGGCCAATCTACCCTAGCAGCACCAACCAAAACAGTTACTTTGGCGTGGAAAACTGCCCCTAGAACGATCGATCCACGGTTTACTATTGATGCGTATAGTCACTACCTATCCGATCTGCAAAACTGCTCTTTGATTAATTTTAATGAAGACGGCAAAATTGTTGGAAGCCTGGCCAAGTCTTGGCGGTGGCTCGACAACAAGAACCTTGAGGTTATAATAAAGGACGATATTTTATTTAGTGACTCTACAAAGGTCACTGCAGCCGATGTTAAGGCTACATACGAATTTTTTCATAACACCAAACTCAAGAAACCCTCGCCCTTAGCAGCAGCGTTTAAAAAAATAACCAAAATAACCACTAAGAAAAATAAGATAACATTTACCTTTTTAGAGCCTGACGTCAGCTTTCTTCAAAATTTGATGATTGGAATCGTGCCAAAAAAATATGCCGGCGAAGAAATGTTCAGCAAGGCCGGATCCTACTCAGGATGTGGGCCATTTATTCTTACCGAAGTAACAAGCGCGCAGTTAACTTTAAAGAAGAATCCAAAATATAACATCTCATCACCAGCCAAGATCGATAAGGTTGTTATTAAAGTAGTTAAAGACGAGCTGACCCGCTACGCCAAGCTACAAAAAGGAGAGGTAGATATTGTCCAAGATGGTATTAACCGAGAAAAACTAGCTGAAATAGACAAACAAGTTCAACTAAAAGTAATCAAAAAATCAGGATTAAATACAACCTATCTAGGCTTCAACATGAAAGACCCGATACTTAAAAAGCCTCAAGTACGTCGTGCCATTGCTCACGCGATCTCTCGCAAAGACATTATTAAATATATCATGAAAGATACCGCCGTTCCCGCAGCAACGATTTTAACTAACGGCAGTAAATTCTATAACACCAAACTGAAAAACATCAAGCACGACCCGGCATTAGCAAAAAAACTATTAGATCAAGCTGGATACAAGGGCAAGGTAAGATTTAAGATCAATTATAAAACAACCACCAATACAACTCGCATCAGAATTGCAAAAGCTATTGCATCTCAGCTTTCTAAGGTAGGCATTAAAGTCAAGGTTCAGCCGTTAGAGTGGGGAAAATTCAAAGCAGATGTTGAAAAAGGCCAAGTCCAAATGTGGAGCTTGAGTTGGGTAGGATTTAAAGACCCTGACATCTATAGATATGCTTTTAGTAGTGAAAGCTTTCCACCAAACGGTGGCAACCGAGGGTGGTATAAAAATGCAGAACTTGACAAGATCCTTCAACAAGCAAAAATCACTAGCTCCAGTCAAAAGCGGGTCGGCTTATATCACATAGCTCAAAAAATTATTGATAGGGAACTGCCATATGTTTTTCTATGGCATGAACAAAATATTGCAGTGATGAGAAAAGACATAAAAGGGTTTCGTCTCTATGCCGACGGTAGGCTTTCATCACTCAAAGATGTAACAAGGTAAGGAACGGATAAAGCGTGATATCTTTTTGTATCCGCAGACTGGCAGGGCTAGTTCCTATTGGATTAGGTGTCGTAACGTTAGCTGCTCTCTTGGCCCACGTGGTACCAGGCGATCCCGCTGATAGTATTCTTGGAGCATATGCTACCTTAGAGGAAAAAACAGCACTCAATAAACAACTTGGCCTAGATCAGCCGGTTCACATACAGATATTAAACTACTACAAACAGGTTTCGCGAGCCGACTTGGGTCAATCATTGATAAACCAAAGAGAGGTTTCCGAGCTTATAGCAGAGCGCTTCCCTGCGACCATCGAGCTTGCAATTGTTTCGATTATAGTAGCAATTTTAATTGGAGTGCCGCTGGGGATTTTAAGTGCGATTTTTGCCGGTTCCTTGATAGACCTAGGAGCGATGTTTATAGCGTTAATAGGTGTTGCTATGCCAAATTTCTGGCTAGGATCTATGCTCATTTTATTCTTTTCAATTCAATTGGATTGGCTTCCAGTATCTGAGCGAGCAGGTTGGGAGTCTTATGTTTTGCCAAGTTTGACTATGGGAACAGCGCTAGCATCAGTCCTGAGCAGAATGGCAAGAAATTCAATGCTAGACACACTCAAGGAAGACTACGTTCGAACTGCAAGAGCAAAAGGGGTTCGCGAGTCCGCGGTGATACTTAAACATGTACTTAAAAATGCAGCTCTACCATTAGTTACCATTATAGGCCTACAATTCAGTGTAATACTCACCGGCGCGGTCATTACCGAAGTTATATTTGATTGGCCAGGAATCGGAAGCCTAGTTTTAGAGGCAGTTAAGACTCGAGACTACCCGATCATCCAAGGTTGCCTTTTAATATTTTCAGCAATCTACCTTTGTGTAAATCTACTAACTGATATTATTTATGCATGGATTGACCCGAGGATAAAATACAAACCATCATGAACCCGCATCATAAAAAAAATCTAAAGTTAATGCTGATGAACCCACGAATCATCATAGCGGTAAGTATCTTAGCGGTAGCATCATTCGCGGCGCTGTTTGCACCGATTATCGCTCCCTACCCACCAGACCTAGCTGAGCTCAGTCAACGACTCGCAAAGCCCTCTTGGCAGCATTTGCTAGGCTGTGATATCGATGGGAATGATGTATTTACCTCCATGCTTTACGGTGCTCGTGTTTCTCTCTACATCGCTTTTCTCACGGTCATACTTTCAGTTTTTCTAGGTCTTACAATTGGCCTGATTAGCGGTTATTACCGAGGCTGGGTCGACAGCATTCTTATGCGCCTAGTAGAGATTGTTATGGCGGTTCCGACGCTGCTTGTAGCTATGGTTCTATCTGCGCTTCTAGGTTCAAGTTCTCATAATATTATCTTTGCGATCGTCGCGACAGGTTGGGCGAGCTCTGCAAGGCTTGTCCGGGGTCAAGTGCTATCAGTAAGGGAGAAAGAATTTATCACTGCGTGTAAAGCTCTAGGGGCGAAAGACCTTAGAGTCATATTCCTTCACGTCCTTCCGTCCGTTTTAAGCCCACTTGTTGTTCATGCAACCTTTTCGCTATCAGGAATAATAATTATAGAGGCCGGATTGAGCTTCCTTGGGTTGGGAGCTCAAGATGAGACCCCTACTTGGGGTGCACTTCTTGGCCAAGGAAGAACAGTGCTAACCGAAGCTCCTCACCTAAGTATTATACCAGGATTAGCAATCATGCTGGTCGTACTAGCATTAAACTTTCTAGGCGATGGTCTACGTGACGTACTCGATCCGAAAAGCAATTTATCATGACAAGATAGGAAGGAATGCTCCAGGACCGTTGATATTTTTTGCTGATGGCTTTTTCCTATTTACACTACGCCATTGATTAGGGTTCTCAATCATATATTTTATGAGGCTATGTCGAAGGTGATTATCAAAATGCTCCTGACTCATTCTTCCTTGAACATCTAGAACCAACCTGCGCCTGGAGTCGTCAAGCGAAGCAATATAGTTGCGCTTAAGTTCTGCATACTGAGCCACGTCATATTGTCGCATATTAGTAAGCTCATCAGCTGCAAGCTTTCTTATATTAGATGAACCCGCATTTTTTGTTTCCACGTCCGCCTTTTCTGCACCGGCCCTAGGAGTTTTAGCTGAAGCAGTATCCTTCTTCGTAACAAGCTCTTCTGTAATCAGCTCGGAGGGTGAGTTAGATTTGAACCTATCTAGATACTTGCGCACCTGCGGATCTTTAGAATTGAGCTCAAGACTTAGTGAAGACATGGGAATATGATTAAGCGCTTCCTTGAATTCGATATGTTCTAGAAATAATGAAACAAATTTCTGATAACGATCCTGGAAGGGCTCTTTCGAATCTTTAATTATAGATCCAATCGGCGACATCATAAACTGCTCAGGAACAGGGAATTTATGCCCCTCTTCCGCACGAACCAGCCACTCAAGAAAGAGCGGAGCACATAAAACCGGAATCGAACTCTGCTCATTACTGACCGAGCTATACAAAAATCCGGGATCGACTTCGTTAATTTTGCCCCATATTGAGGTGGCCTTCTCCTTTACCGAACTAGACTGTATATTGGCAGCCAAATAAGAGATCAAATTTTCTAGTTGGTCCCCACGAAACCTTTGCTGAATTTTTCTTATGCACTTACTTTTATACTCGTCATTGTCAGAGGCAAAACTCCGTTGTTGAGAGGCCTGCCAGACCATAAGTAGGCCCTCATCACTCCCCTCAGTCAAAGCCAGATATTTCTCATCGACGCCAAACTTCAGTAGGCCCTGATGGTAAAGCTTTCTTCCAAGTCTGCTAAAAACCTGCGAAGCAATTTGAAGCGTATTAAGCTGAGCGTTTTTCGGAGATTTACTCTTCAAATCTAACCCTGCAAGCAGCTCGTTCAAAGGAGCCCCAAACACTCCTTCAAAATGAAGCCACCGGCAATCCCACTGCATAGCTCGCTCCATACGCATAAGCAAACACTGCTCCAAACCTAACAACTCCACCCATACCGAACGCCAAAGAGAAAGAGGAGCTTGGGGCCCTAGCAGAGTTGCTATACTCATTTGACCTTCAGCCTGGCAAACCAACTCTTGATGCGAGCAGGAGTAGCCAAGTACCATTTCCATTCCATTTGGCTCCAGAGAGACTTCGAATTGATAGCTCTCGCCGTTGCTATTTGGCTCCCAACTTTCACCCGAAAACAGCGGAAACGATTCAAACCTGTTACCATTATCAACCAGAAGTCGCAGCCCTGGCAGAGCTTGTAAAAGCCTAGTGAATGCAAAAACTTTAGCCCTATTCCTGGTAGCTGCTTGCTTCCTAAAGTCCGCAGTATCAATCTTTAGACGCATGGAATTAATTGAATCGCTAGATAAAATCTGCATTTGAAACTGTGACAGCACTGCAGCCAAAGCATTCAACTCATCTATCTGAAGCACTGGACATAAGCCAGTCTTCAGGGCCTGAGCCATCACATCAGCATTTTTAGCAGCTCCAGTGCTGGTGTAGTCGAACGCACGAACCCACCAACCGGGTTGAAATAACCTGGTTGCAAAGAGTTCCTCATTTTGTTCTATGGGTCCCAAAGCCTTTTATGCTCCTAAAAAGTACTATAGCGGGAATACTACATAAGATTTATCGATACGACCAGGAATCGCTAAATGACGTGATTACAGAAGCTTAACAAGCAACGCGCTTCCGGCTCGACCCCGCAACTCAAAGGATTAAAAACCAATAAAAGGTCAAGCGTTTACCGTCTAAAATAGAAACTTTCTGTTATGTCGAACTACATATTCCCCTGCAAGGCTACTACTCCGAAAGCTGGCCGAACTGCCCTACCTCAAGCAGCTTCATGCCTTTACTTTCAGCAGCGGTATTGACCTCACGAGATTTGTTTGGCGGAATCGTTAATACCTGAACTCTAGCTTTTCCAGAGGATAATAATTTTTCGACCTCGTCGAGCCGCTCTCCTGCCGATAAAAAGTAGTCCTTAATCTTTTTCTTTGTAAGCCTGACGGTCATATGATGACCGAGGAAAGTTGCACCTACCCCTGAAATAGTTAAAAGTGGCATTGTAACCAGCCTATTAAATGCATTTTTGCCTTCAATCGCGGTCGTAAAAGCCTCGAGGCCGAAGGTTTCGTAAGCTAGAAACATAGTCGTCACTGCTGAAACTGCAGTAAAGCATGTTCCAACGACGATAGTCTTACAAATGCTTTTCGCAGCAGCAAAAAGACCGGCACCATGATTTTTCAGGTAGACCCCGGGTCGTTTTGCAACTATTTCAGCCAGCCTCTTGGAAAAATGCTCTAACCTAGGAACTTCGATGGCTATCATATACTTGTCTTTCGTCACCTCAAACAAATGGTATTGAAACCGGTTATCTCCAGAAAATTTCTGAAGAGCCTCGAATTCTACAGGGGCGACCCGCTTAAACACTTCTGGGCAATTCCCTTGGCTAAGAAGGCTGATTAGGAATAAAAAAATCAGTCTAATCATCTATATGACCTTATGATTTGCAGGCTTAATGACTATAGAGCTTCCAATTAAGCTTCGAAAGGCGCATGGCTATCTTACCAAGATCAGGAAGCTTCGAGCCACTAAACCTTGATGAAACGTTTTTAAGAATGACATCTATTTGCGA
Source organism: Oligoflexales bacterium (assembly GCA_028282865.1). Taxonomy (GTDB): domain Bacteria; phylum Bdellovibrionota_B; class Oligoflexia; order Oligoflexales; family CACXFL01; genus JANQHA01. The sequence continues at coordinate 4,803 of JANQHA010000608.1, read as the reverse complement.
CTTAGGGTACTCGACTTTAACGAAGACTCGATAAAACTCGCGCTCAAGTTCATCTTCAGCGTTTTGGTTATAAATCTTTTCAAAGTATATATCTTGCACACGAGCAAACTTATTATGAGACGTTTTAACTACCTTGGCAACAGTCCCAGTCATGCGCGCTTTATTGACTAAGTTAATTCCAGAGTCAGAGCTTACTAAATTTATATGTTCGACAATTTTATTTTGTATATAATCTCGGCTAGATTTTAATGCCTGAAGTTGAGTCGCTTTAATACCTAAAGGCAAATCCCTAAGGTTAGACCCTTCTTCAATAAACAAAAGCTTATCTTCGGTATTCAAAGATTTTTGGTCGGCATTGTCGACCCAGGCTGGTCGAACTTCTTTGCTTCGCTCAACAATCTGAGAATCAGTGGTAATGCAGCCAACCGCTACGACATGTAGTATTAAAAGTAGATAAATGGGGCATGCCCGATAGGTCATTGCAGTGAGCCTTTTATTTTTATGTGTAACAGCTATATCAAATTTCGATTTATCAGCCATCTTTTTCTTTCGTTTTACCAGTCCTAAGCTCATATTCAGTTTTTAGCTGCTTTAGGTTTTCTAAAACCCGAGACTTCAAATAGGGGTTCTCATCAAGGATGATTTTCAACACCTCAAGCTCGTCTTTAGAACCTCGTTCCTCTTTTTTCGGCATAAAGCCTCCTTTTAGGTATATATCTATATCGGAATAACCACCCCATACTTAAGGAAGCAAAAGCCCTAGCAAAAAATCATTTTAATCAATAATTACAATAATTTATGTTTCTAGCTCGTCCATTCGGCTACATCAGGTGGTAGAGCAACCCTAAACCGTACCAATAATCTTCTCGAGAAATTGATGCGTGAACTTCTTTGCCGTCAGACTGCCTCGGCTGTTTATAATCAGACCATCTTTTATGAGCTTCTATCCTGATAGCCCACTTTAGCTGGTAGAAAATATCTAGGGCTAAATAAACATCAACACTACGAGCTGTAACACTGATATTGGGCTCTTCACCATCGTTGTTACTTTCTTGGAGGCCACTCCATCTCTCTAAATAATAGTCCAATGCCAAGACCGTCCGAAACCCAGGACTCATATTCAAAACAAATCCAGAGACAATTCCTGGTAACATCGAAATCGACTGAATTTCCATGCCTGAACTTCCAGAAATCTGATCCCAATACCCTGCTGAAGTACCAAGGAGGTAGCCAAAGCTTCGCCATATAGGCAGATGATATGCATACCTAAACTTAGTGAACGACCCCAAATCGGAATGATACTTATTCACCTGATTGCCAAAACGCTTAAACCGCCAACGACCTTGGCTCAGACCTAAGGTCCAGCTAAACTGGTGTTCTTTGCGAAAACCAAGTACTGATTGATCCCACTCTTTAATCTGACTTCGCACTTCTCGAAGTTTTTCAGAAGCATTAGAAAAGATGCTACTATTGCCTTGCCCAAAAGTAACCACTGAAAACAATAACAGTTGCATGACAAAAAAATTACGAATTGCAGTAACCAAATTCAATTTCTAACGACCCTTAATATTTCTTGTATCTTATCAAAATCTTTAACTCCTGGGCTAGACTCAACTCCAGAGGCTAGGTCGATCAAAGCTGGTTTTAACTTCAAAGCGCCTTGGATGTTGGAAAGATTGATACCTCCCGCCAACCCCCACCGAATTTTAGATAGATCCGAGGTTATGACTTCCCAATCAAACGCTTTTCCACTTCCAGGAGCGACCCCATCCAATAACACTAGGTCGGCATACTCGTCCCAGCTCAAGGCTTTGGCGACGTCGGACTGCTGCGCCACCTTAATAGCCTTCCAAATTTCGGTATCTGGACCAATCGATTCTCGCAATGCCACTACCTGCTCCGTAGCTTCCTCTCCGTGGAGCTGGACGACCCCTATTTCCGGGCAAAGGTCCAGACACTCACTAATTTGATCGTTGCCGGCATTTACAAATACAGCGGCAACTTTAGAGTCTGAACCTCTGCTCATACCAGAAATAAGGGCTGAAGCTTTATTCACATCTATAAACCTTTGAGATTTAAGATAAAAATTCAACCCCATATAGTCAACTCCACACTTTATGCACATGTCGAGGTCCTCTCGGCGGGTTATGCCGCACACTTTAAGCTGGCATCGGGAGTTGTATTTTTTGGGTTTCATGCTAATTATACGTCTCGGTTAAAAGATTAAGGGTAAAAACCAAGCCACCTCTTCTATCACTTTACACTCGAGACGCTCGTGGAAACAACTTCATTCATTACGGAACTATTATTAAATAAGAACCTACCTTTAGACAGCGACCAGAACGTCGCGATCATGGTCATCGCCTGGGTGATCGTCTCATTTGCTGGTCTTTGGGCATATTTAGCTTTAAAAACATCTGCTACACCTTCCACTTCGAAACCAGAGCGCCAACCAACAAGCAAAGTCACGACCGAAGATATTCCATGGAGCATTCGGCTGCGCCAAGGCTTAGAGAAAACAAGATCAAACCTGAGCGGCAGCCTCGCAAAGCTCTTTCAGGGCACCCAACAACTTGACGAAGGTTTATTAGAAAAGATTCATGAAACGCTATATAAGGCTGATGTCGGAACCAGAACTGCAGACCGACTGGTCAAGCACCTTGGTAAAAGCTTAGCAGCGAACACCGAGCTTTCTTGGCAAGATATTCAAGAAAAGCTTAAAGAAGAAATTAACTCAATCTTTGCCGCAACCGTCAGCCCTATAAATAGCCCCTCTTCAGGCCCCCAAGTGATCTTAATTGTCGGTGTTAACGGGGTCGGCAAAACCACGACCATTGCAAAAATTGCCAGCCAGTTTACTAATGAAAATAAAAAAGTGCTTCTATGCGCAGCTGATACTTACCGAGCTGCAGCGATAGACCAACTCAAAGTCTGGGGTGAGCGCATCGGAGCAGAAGTGATTGCACATCAACCTGGTAGTGATCCAGCTTCGGTGGCATATGACGGTGTCAAAGCTGCCATTGCTAGAAACGCAGATGTGCTATTGATTGATACAGCTGGAAGACTTCATAATAAAAAAGAGCTGATGGCAGAACTTGAGAAAATCAATCGGGTGATAGGAAAAGACCTACCAGAAGCTCCCCATGAGAGCTGGCTGGTTATCGACGCAACCACTGGGCAGAACGCAATCGTTCAAATACAAGCTTTTGACGAACTGGTGAAACTATCTGGTTTAGTGGTAACCAAGCTTGATGGCACGGCAAAAGGTGGCGTGGTGATAGCCGCAGCAGACCGTTTTAATATGCCTATTCGCTATATTGGGGTCGGTGAGAAGGCCACAGATTTGCGCCCATTTGATGGCTCAGATTACGCCAACTCACTGTTTGATTGAGGTTGACTGCCTGGTTTAGTTAGGCAATGATGGCTGTCGTTAAATTGATAAGGGCGTTTAGCTCAGTTGGTTAGAGCGTCGCGTTGACATCGCGGAGGTCGCAGATTCGAATTCTGCAACGCCCACCATTTTCCCCACCATCTCCCCTGTCCTGTTTTGGCGGCTCTCCTCACACAATGGAGCTCAAGGCGTTGAGGATTATCCCGCACAACAACCTTCTCGCAAACCCGCTCAATCGTATCCCGTCTTTCAGCTCCCTGAAATTTTCCAAACCCATTGACATATTTTTTCATTCGCAATTTGGCATCGGCGACAGCATCCATCTTTGCCGGGTTTTTTATCGGAGAGGGTATATTGAGCGGTGAGGTTGTGCTTTTTGAGCCAGTCTTCGACGACCTCTCGTTGGCTGTCGAAGTCCTGTTTGTCGGTTGATACTCGATAATAGAGAACGATTCGTCGCAACAAAAGATCCTTTTCAAAGTCTCAGAAATAGTTATCTTGCCGGAACACTTTTGGTCAAGTTGTGCTCATTGAATCAGCAGAATTTCTAAATTTTGCTACATGAGCGCAACGGATTTTCTTAAACTTAATAAGCATTTATAAATAAAGTCTATTTTGTTGGTTTTTTGTGTTATACCAACGTTGTTTTGTCGGCGTTTGTTAAATATTCTAATTATAAGCCGATATTACCTTCGTTGATATTTTCAATGACAACACCGCGCTCATGGGGGCTTGAGATGGGTACTTCGATTCCGAATCTTTCAAAACTTCTTGCAAGCATTTTCTGCCTTGCCTCGATTATAAGTTGCAAGGCTCGCGTCGAAAACGGAAGCCAGCTACGTGCTGCTGATTCAGAGGTGTGGCCTAAGGTCTGCGCTGGAGTTATTTCTGAGTTTGCAGATGAGCGGGACCGTCTGCTTTTCAAAACACCCAGCCGCGTAGACCAAGAAAATTATGTGCCTAAAGACTTAAGGCACTTTGCAGGTATGAAGCTAATGGTTGAAGCTGCGAAAAAGAATCGTTGGCAGGTTTGCATTAACGAGCTAGCCAAGGATGCGGAGAAACCTTATAAAATTGTCGCACTCGATATAGGTTCAGCAAAAGAGCTTGTTATTGGCGACCGGCAAGCACCCCAAAGAGAAATCAAAAATAGAATTGATAACTTTGCGATAAGCTCTGCTGGTGGCATTTCCGTAACAGTGAATGGTCGAAAGTTTGGTTGCCCGGCAAACTCTGTTGGCTGGAAAAAAATGGGTTTATACGACGGTCCTAAGATTACTAAGTTGTTAGTAGAGGGCTATATGAACGGCCTTTCAGATGAAACTATGGGCTGGATGCGGAAGAGTTTTTGCATTCATGCCAATCTAAAGAAGTAGAAAGTAGGAAGAAGATCATTCTATTAGGGCAAGCCT
>JANQHA010000518.1 GCA_028282865.1 Oligoflexales bacterium | reverse complement strand
TATGTAAATAGCTGGGGTGCCGGTAACTCCAATACGGTTGCCCTCTTCTTTGCCTCTATTTACGTAACTCTTCGCTTCAGCTGACTTAGCACACTTTTTAAAGTCGTCAATTTTAAGTTTTAGCTTCTTAGCAAATTCCATAGGGGAGTTTTTAGTGAGCTTCGACTGCCCATCAAAAGCCATATTATGAAACTCCCAGTACTTATTTTGCTTAGCAGCACAGTAGGCGCCTTCGGCGATCACTCGGCTAATGCCAGAACGATTGATTGGAAAGTCAACATAAACCATCTCAATCTTTGAACCATACTTTTTCATGACTTTCCTGAAGGCTTTTGATGCCTCGCCGCAATGGGGACACTGATAGTCAGCGAATTCAACAATTTTAACCTTGCCACCCTTTTTGCCCTTAGTTTGAAAACCATCGGTTTTTATCTCGATCTTAGGAGGTATAGGTTCTTTCGCAAGGAGCGATACTTTTTGCTTCTTTTTGAGTCGAGTTAATAGCTTACTTCGCTTTTCGTTACGTTTTTTACCTTCTAAAATCCTCTTTATCTCAGGTTTGACCTGGTCGTAGGTATAGTTGCTTGGAATCCGCCCTTTGTTCTCGTTATAGAATTTTTTAAGCTCTTTATCGGAAGGAGCTTTAACGTTAAAGGCATCTGCCTCGATTTCGGCAACGGGCTTCTTAGTCTTTTTTGCCTTTTCCTCAAAGTGCATCTTTAGCACAGTTTCATCAACCAATGCTTTTAATTGCCGATAGTGTCTCATCTGGATTTCAAACATCGTTTGTTTTTGTTTTACGGGTAAATCATTTGATGAGAAAGTTTTGCCATTCATTTTGAAAAGGTTTTCAGCTGCCAAAGCTACTGAGCCAAAGCCAAACCAGATAACTATAGCTACCAATAGATTCTTCATGAACATATTCAATTCCTTATAAATAGAGCGAATAAAAGCCGACAAGTGATTTTACTACAGCGAATTTAAGAAACAACTAAAAAGGAGTATATTAAAGCCGAGAAGGTATGGAAGAACTGGTGTTGGATGCTCCCTGGGAGTCAGTAGCGGTAGCTTGCATGGCATCGGTAGCAGGGGCCATATTTAGGTTAACAAACTCTATACGCCTATTTTCGTAGACTTCGCGGCTAATCCGCCATTGGCCGCCTTCCTTAACCCAATATAAGATCTTACGCCCGATAGAAGAAAACCGCTTATCACCAAAAAAATCTTGGTCCATAATACTGACTGCGTACTTAGGGTGGGTGACCACTCTAAGGTGGTTGACACTGAGCTTCATAACTTTATAGCTTTTAAAAACCCGCTGCTTATAGCTTTTGTAAGCTTTACGATCCCTGCCAGCATTCGAAAACTGCTTGCTATAAAAGCCTGCATATCGGTCAATGTCTCGACTCGCCCAAGCACTGACCCAGTCATTGGTAGCCTTAGTAACAGCGTCAATATCACTATTAACGTTGATTTTCTTACTATCTTCAGCAATCACCACTACACCTTGGTGCGGCTTGAGCCAACGTGTCAGGCGCTTGATGTCAGCATTATAAAATGCTACGCAACCCTCCGTTACATTAGCCTCCTCTACCCTCTCGTCTTTAATAACCCCGTGAAGCCAAATGCCGTAGCCAGTTTTTCCCTGCAATCGGTCAAAGGGGTTTGGATAGTCTAGAGGAATTGCGAAAGGTCCGTACTTAGGCGGCAGCTTCTCATCAGGAATAACAGATTGTGTCAGATAGATACCCTCAGGAGTTTTATTGTCGCCTTGGGTCTGTTTATCTCCAGTCTCCTTACCGATTGCGACAGTAAACTTTCGTAAAGACTTAGACCTAGTATAGTCAGAAGGCCAGGTTGCGAGGTTAGCTTGGAGCTTGCGTTTATCCACCGTCAAAACCACCATCTCAGACTCAGAAGCACCCAGTGAAGCAGCAGAATTAACTGCAACTTTTAGCCCGCCCTCAAACGACTTTTCCGAGCAAAAGGACATCTGTTGCCAGACTAAGACGGCAAAAGCAAAAAAAATACTTTTAAAAACAGGCACTTATATACACCGATGGTAGTTTACAATAACAATCCTATTCTATTTCATTTTAGCATAAAAAGAAATAAATCTCAGCGCCGGGCGGCTTTAGAGCAATACCACACCCCTAGCCTTAGCCAAGGGAGCTTTAAACGGTAACACCAGTGCAGCTGCTGCCAGCCCCAGCTGTACAGCCAAAGCAATGGTCGGCAAACAATATCTCTCTTTGCAATATCCGATCTTTATTAAAATCAAAAATAGTGAGTGGACTACCAGCGGAACTGATTTTCATCCCAAACATCTGATTAAAGTCACAGTCGTATAAATTACCTTGATAGTCGACGCTAATCATATTACGGCACATAACACCTTCGGCGGCATGGGGGTTAAAGGAGTTTACCAGTAGCTCCATGTACTCTTCGAGCTTCTTTTCGCGTTTCAACTGAACTTTGAACCGATGAATTGGCATGTTGGTGACTACAAATAACTGATTAAACTTAATCCCAAAGTGCTTTATAAGCTCACGTTTATAGTCCTTCTCAAGCTCAGTATGTTCAGGTGGTAGGTGCGTTCCAACAGGGTTATAAACCAGATTTAGTATCAAACCTGCCGACTCGTCTCCGTAACCACATTCGTTAAGTAACCTTAAACTAGCAACGCTTTTCTCAAATACCCCATCACCTCGCTGACGATTGGTCATTTCCTCCGTGTAACAAGGAAGAGATGATATCACCTCAACGCAGTGCTTCTTAAAAAAACTGGGAAGGTAACCCATATCAACCTTGGTGATCGGATGCGGATCGACGGTTACTGTAAGGTTGTGTCGGACCATCACGTGCTTGGCCAGGCTCCGAGCTCGCTCGACAAACTCACAAAACCTAGGATGCAACTCCGGAGCACCGCCGGTCAGATCGACTTTAATAATATCCTTATTACTTCTCAATACTGCCAAGCAAGCCTCAAACGCTTCATCAGAAAGAAATTCTCTACGCCTGGGAGAAGAGTCGACATGACAATGCAAGCAGGCTTGATTACACAGCTTAGTTAAGTTGATCTGCATAGTTTCAATGCCTATCGGCCCGAGGTTCGAAATGCTTTTGTCACTAATAACTTGATTAAAGTGATACTGATAAGATGGCTTGTTCAATTTAAGAGGCCCCACCTAAGGTTTTAAGCACCTGAACAAAGTCTTCCGGCAGCGGGGCCTCGAAAGCTAATTTTTCATTGGTATCTGGATGGGTAAAACCGATATATTTCGCATGCAGCAACTGCCTTTTAACTTCTTTTAGAGAGTCTTTAACATCCTGCGATATCTCATCAGAAAGCTTTGGGTTTGAGCGGTAAAGCGGATCTCCCCAGATACCACACCCTAAGTGATGAGCATGGACTCGAACCTGATGAGTTCGGCCAGTTTCTAGCTGCACTGAAACTAAACTTAAGCGGTCAAAAAAATTTTTGGTCAACTTAAAATGGCTGATGGAGTGCTTTAAGTTTTGTCTCTGATCTTCACCGAGTTCATGATATTCATTTAAGTCCCAGGATTTCATCATCATACGCCGCTTGGGGTCACGTCCAAGATAGCTAGAGCAAGAAACCGAGCTACTAGGGAGAACGCCATTTAGCAGTGCCGTATATTCGCGATAATTCGTTTTATTTTTAAACTGCTCAGCCAGATGCGTATGGGCCTCATCATTCTTAGCACAAACCAAGGCCCCGGTGGTATCCTTATCAAGCCTATGTACAATGCCTGGCCTATCTAACCCGCCTACGGTACTTAGCTGGCCACAGTGCTTTAGCAAAAAGTCGGATAAAGTTGGCCCGGACTCTCCCGCACCGTCGTGAACAACCATTCCCGCAGTTTTATTGACAACGATAACCGAATCATCTTCGTAGAGTATATCTAACTTATAGTCGGAAAACATTCTGCTAACAGCTGCTTCGACGGGCTTTACAATAGTGGGAGGAGAGATACGTATCATATCCCCATTTTTGAGATGCTCCTTGGCCTTACATGCGACGTTATTAATAGTAATTAGACCGTCACGGATCATCTTTTGGATCTTCGACCGGCTCACCTCGGCATCGACACCGCCCAGGTAAGCATCTATCCTGAGGCCATCGGCCTCTTCATCTACAGTTATTTCAACGGGATCTTTCCCAATATTTAATGTCATATATCAGATTGCGGTTCTCTCGATGATTTTAGTCGCTCAATAAATGCGGAAACCAGTACTTCAATATCAGGAATCAGCAGGTATTTTAAGTAACTTCTCAAAAAACCCTTA
>JANQHA010000321.1 GCA_028282865.1 Oligoflexales bacterium | reverse complement strand
TCTCCTGATGAGCTTCTTAGTGGATCTTGGGAGGTTGTATCAGTTGACTTTTCAGCTTGTCCAACGACTCGTTATTCCGAGCACTCGTAAATGCTTAGCATTTAAGAGCGATGGGGCAAATGTCTTTTGTCGCTCTCAATTCATTTTTAGCGTCCAAGTACCTTATTATCTTCTACTTTCCGCGGAGTGGAGTCAGCTCCCATCTATGACATAAACTAATGGGATTTTTTAGTGATATAAAATTTCTTTTAGAAGGGGTTTCGCACTCAGGTGCTCGGTTGGATTGGCATCAAGCTCTAAAAATCAGCAGGCTCTTCAAGCCCTGATTCAAAATACTCTATGCTATCTGAAATATCAGCGTCAGAGAAATGCTGTCCGCTAAGCCCTCTAAGCCTATCAATATTTATCCACTGCTTTGGGCTACCGTCGATACTGGTATAGACTTCGATTTTTTCCTGATTATCGGCAGTTTTGCTTATCCGGATAACAGGTGCATCAGATAAATCTTTTATAGTTACACCTGCAGAAAAAGATTCGATGTCAAAGATGTCAGTTAAAATTTGTGCTTTATTCGATTTATTCCGCCGCCGTCGTTTAAAGTTTTCTATCGATTTTGCATACCCGGCGATAATGCGCTTTTTGAAAAGTTGCTTTTGTTCCCTTAAAGAAAGTTTGGGAATAGGTAGCTTCGGGGTTTGGGTGGCAACGGGTAAAGCATCTTGTTTTGTCGAGGGATTGTCTGCGAGGGTATCCTGCCACCAGTTAGGATTAGAAGAAATTCCATAAATGGCGAGCTGAGGTGTCACATGGTTGTCAAAAATCATGCTTAATTTCACTCCCTCAGGCGACTCTACTTCAAAGTAAATACGCTGGTTTTGGTTGCGTTCTGCCTTTCTGCCGGTTTGTTGTAGTATTCCTTCAATCTGTCTTAGCCTAGGTTCTAGGTGATAATCTTTTTCTATTAATAGGTGTGTATTTAAAAATATACTATTTCGTTTGTTGAGTATAAACGTAGCAGTGCATCCGACTAACAAACCTCCGATAGCTGCAAACCAACATGCTCCATCCCGTGGCATTTCTGCGAAGTGACCCAAGGCAGCAGCAAATAAAGGGATAGATCCCATTCCCGATAAGATAAATAAAGCAGTAGATCCGTATTGTTCGTCTGGAAAGGCTAACTCACGGCTCGGTCGTTTTCCCACTTTATCAATAGGTATCGACTCCTGAACAAGGTTCTCTTTTATACCAGAAATAAATTTCAAAATATCATGCTTACCAAAAATGACCTTAGTTACCATATGCTCTGATTTCATAGAATTCCGTAATGCCATTATGGAGCTAGATGTGCGCTCTAAATCTTCATTGATATAGAGTCCTTCGGTTGTCACCTTACCGGGTGCGACACTAAGCTCACGTTGACGCTTCCAAAAATAAGGATCTACTTTAGACGGGTTGTCCAATTTTCCGTGTGTAAGATGCATATCTTGTTGGTATTCCGTGCTATCAATATGCTTGCTGATAGGTATTTTTTCTAATTTATACATAGTTCCATAAAGAATAGTTTTAGCACCGGGCTCTTTTGTATCCGCAGTCACTCCAATTTCTGAAAGTGCTCGGAAAGTCGCATGGCAAGCATTTGACGGTGTTACCATTCTGATTTCTTCTGATGCCATTGACTTAACGGTGTGCCCTTGGAAAAAAACAAGGACCGGTATTGATACCAATAATCGTCTGACATAAAAAAAACGTATGACTCGCACTTTTCAGGTCTCCAACATCCACCCGCCCGCCGGGGCTTCTATTTGGCTTGTGATAACATCTAAGTGACCCGTCTTTAACCTATACTGTGATTCGAATCAAATGGTTTTATAGACACTCTGAACATACGGCGTATCTCACCTGACAAGTACCCGAAAACCTTTAAAATTTCTCAGGATAAGGAATTCTTTGGAACAGCTACTTTTGTTGCTAAAAGTACTTCGTCATATCGAAGCCGGTCACGTCTACTGGGTTGTTAAAGGAGCGGGCTTGGTTTGCGCCATATAGCCTTTATCTTTGAAATGGCTTTTTTATTACTTTTAAGGGTTGATTGTATTATTTAGTGCAAAAGGCTTTAAGCAACAATTTGCCGTCGACAGAAACCTTAAATATAAGTTTGCCTTTATCGTCTATCGACATTTCCGCAGATTCCTGCGTAACCGAACCATTGGGAAGGAACGTGATCTCGCTAATATATAACACGTTATTAGCGCAGTAAGAAGACTCATGTGACAGCAAGTCTGGTAAAACTGTACCGTCTTCAAGGTAGTGGTGATCTCTTCCCTGACGAACAACTCGGTCTGGGGTATAGGTTGTTCTAAAAGGTCCCTGGAAGGTTTGCGTTGTGAAAGTCAATATTTCAGATTTTTTTTGAATTTTAACCGAAGAGAAAAATGCTGGAAGTTGACCGGAGATTTTTTCGCAAGTCATGTAGCTTTCCTTAAAATTTGGGCAGTCTTGGAGGTTGTCTGATTTTGAAAAAGAGTATGTGGGCACAAGCAAAGTTAATATTACCATGCACTGTTTCATGTTTGCTCCAATCTTTATTTGCAAGTGATATTTGAGGTTCAACCCTGTCAGTACTTTGGCATAAAATCAACATAATATATCTCTGGCGTTTCGAATCTTTCAAAAATTGACATTAGGATATACTTCGTTTTAACATACTAATCTTAACCATAAATATAGAGACACCCATGCCTGACGATCACCAGCTCCCTAATTGGAATAGGCCTCTTCGCCAAGCAGACCCGGCTATCAAGGCTCTGTTTACTGGCTATCTAGTGGTGATTGGTATCGGGTTATGCATGGCTTTTGCACAGATCATGCTGACTCATGGAATGGCGGATGGTGAGTTTGGGTTGTCGGTCGATGATATCGTCTATAGCTACTACGGTAACCGTGAAGGCTCTCTTTTAGAGTCTAAGCTACAAGGATCAATGAAATTGATGGCAGATGAGCAGGTTCGCTCACAGCTCATTAAGTGGGTGCGTGAGGGGTCGCCTCGAGATGAATGGGATTCTCATATTGCTAAGTTAGTTAATGAAAATTGTATCCGCTGTCATAGTGTGGTTCCAGGAATTCCTGATTTTCGAACCTATGAAGGAATCGCAGTGGTGACCCAGATTGACGAAGGGGCGACAATCCCGACGCTTGCTCGGGTATCTCATATACACTTGTTTGGCATTGCTTTTATCTTCTTCTTTGTTTGCTTGATCTTTTCGATGGCTACTGGGATTCCAAGCTGGATTAAGGTTACGGCAATTGCGCTGCCTTATCTCTTTTTGACCATTGATATTTTTACTTGGTGGGCTACCAAGTGGATTCCAGCGTTTGCTTATTTACAGATGGTTGCTGGGTTTGGTTATTCGGCCGCATCGGCATTTATGATTTTAACCTCGCTATATCAGATGTGGGTTCCTGCTGTGAGAAAATAGCGAAATGTGAGTTCGTGTCAGTGAGTGATGATACTCTTGCAATGTAGGCATCTGGTCTTACTAAGATCGCTTGGTTGGTATAAGGGCAGTATGGTGACCAGTAACCTTCGGTAGTCTGCTCGGGGTAAATTTGAATGATATTTATAAAGTCCGGTGCGTCTAAATCCACTGTTGATTCGCTAAAAACGAGCAGCGTGTAGCGGGTATAG
>JANQHA010000197.1 GCA_028282865.1 Oligoflexales bacterium | reverse complement strand
AATCAGCAGTCTTTGTCGTACTTTATAGCATTTGTCCACACAAACTCTCAGTGGGGATCTATGGTTTTCTGTTTGTAAGCCTGTAAGTGATGAGTCTCTATGAATTCTAGCCGAAATGATAGTGGTACTGACAATGGTCCACTTAACACCATGCTTGAAAAGTTTACTGACCCCTCTTTAGATGAGCTGTTTATAAATGGTAGTCGTTGTTTGCAGCTTAATTTTAAAAATGAGTCCTCATCTGAGCCATCAATTTTTTCCGATGAGCTATCTTGCCTCGACTGGCTGTATAATTTTGCTGACGCACAGAATGTCAGGCTAGATGCTCGTTTCCCAGCTAGTGGGGGCGTTTTGTCTGGTGGGGGGTATCGCTGGCATGCGGTCATTCCACCAATGAGCCCACACGGGGCATTGTTTTGCTTGAGGAAAGCCCGCTTGGGTGATTTGGCTCTAGATGATTTTAGCCTGTCCGAGGGTGTTTTTAGCCAAGTTTTAAATCACCTGGAACAAGGGCTTCCTTTAATTATCTGTGTTCGAACAGCTACTGGAAAAACGAGCCTGCTATGTGCGTTGCTAAAGCATTTGTACCTTAACCATCGGGTGGTGATTTTGGAGGCTATTGATGAGATTCCTTTGTTGTCGCAGAGGTGGGTGAAGTTGACGGCTGTTCCACCGAGTGTCGAGTATGGTGGTATCTCTTTACATAAAGCCTTGAAAGAGAGCCTACGCTTAAGCCCCGATCGGTATGTTGTCGGTGAATTACGAGAGAATGAGTTACGAACGTTCTTCTCAGCGATTGAAACCGGGCATTACGGAGGGCTGACAACCTTACATGCCAGCAATGAGCGACAGGTTTTACGTCGGCTTAAAGACTTATCTGGGATTGATTATGACTTTAATAGTTCAATAGGTTCGTTAGGGCTTTTGTTTATGAAAAGTTCAGGAGGACTTGGCTTAGCTAGATTTACCCTTGCCAAAGATTGCTGAAATGAATTTTTTAAACAGTTGTATCAGTGACAATGATTGGTTGGTTGTAGTGCTAAGTTTTTGCTGGGGCTTAGCAACCGGCTTAGTGAAGGACCTTTTGCCTCTTCTTTGACTCTTTTGTGAGCCCTTAGGGTGCTGATCTTTTCGGTGTTTGTGCTTACCTTGCGAGCGAGCAGTTGCCTCAGGCTTCTTTTGTTCGTATGGGTTGCGAGCTATATCTTTGATGCTGTCATAGGCGGGGTCATACCACTCTGTCGCTAGAGGAGCATCTCCTAGTAGCTGGTTGATTTTATCTAGGTTATCACCGTAGTCCTCACATACCAAAGACACCGCGCAGCCCGAAGCTCCAGCTCTTGCAGTTCTGCCGATCCGATGGATGTAGTTACTAGCATCGTCTGGTAGGTCAAAGTTATAAACATGAGTGACGCCAGCGATATGCAAACCGCGGCTAACCACATCTGTGGCTATGAGAGCCTTGACCTTTCCTGCTTTGATCCTCTTAATGAGGTTAATTCTTTTTCGTTGCGGTAAGTCTCCTGTGATAAGGTCTGTGTCTAAGCCGTTATTATTTAATTTGAATTCTAACCATTCACCGGTAAGTTTTGTGTTGGTAAAGATAATTGCGCAAGATGGGTTGTGCTCTTTTAGAAGCCCAATCATAACCCTTAATTTATTTTGAGCATCACAGATATAAGCCTTTTGATCTATGAGTTCGGGGGTAATGGAATCAGGTTGAGCGGATATATATTCTGGAGTATTCAGGTATTCAAATGCTAATTCTTTTACAGAGTCATTAGTGGTCGCAGAAAAAAGCAGCTTTTGAGCGCTATCAGGAATTTTATCAAGAAAAAACTCCACATCGTCGATAAAGCCCATGTCAAACATTCGGTCGGCTTCATCGCAGACAAAAATCTCGATATTTGAACGTTTTAAGATATTTTTGCTAGCATAGTCACGAGAGCGTCCAGGTGTTGCCACAATCACGTCAACTCCAGCCGTGATGGCTTTGGCCTGCTTGTCGTAATCGACACCGCCGTAGACAGCCAGGCTAGATATGTCCAGCTCTTTAAATAAATCCCGGGCATCTGATTCAATTTGAATGGCTAGCTCACGAGTTGGCGTTAGTACAACGCAGATGGGCTGCTTAGGGCTACTATTCTTGGCCTTCATGGCTAACACCCTGTTGGCAACGGTTATTAGAAAAACGGCAGTTTTACCGGTTCCGGTTTGTGCAAAACCAGCGACATCCTTACCTGCAAGGGTATATGGTAGGCAGAGCTCCTGAACTTCGGTTGGTGTTTGCCAGCCCATCTTTGCGATTGCTTTTGTTAGCCGAGAATTTACTATGGAGCTGTTGAAGCCGTCTTCAGTATTCCACGTAGGTTTAGGCTCATTTGGCACAGCGTCTTTGGAATTGCTGTTTTTTTCTATATTTTGGTTATCAACCATATAATTTCTAAAGTCCGTAGCAAATTCAGCTTGTTAATTAGACAACATCAGCTCTGTTGTACCATCAGTACGATAAAAACCTTAGTACTTTCGCGAGTCCACCGATAAGAAATCTGTCCTCTTATCAAATGGAGTTTTCATGAGCGACGATCAAGCTACATCATCTCCCACCACCGAAACAGGCGAAGAAAGTTCCACGTCTGAAAGCGTTGAGAGTACCCCAGAATCAGCAGAAACCCAAGCTGAAGAACAATCGGCCAAAGCTTTTGACCTTAAGAGCATCGAACTAGCTGAAAATACTATTAAAGACAACTTTTCTGAAATCACTAAAATGCTGATAATTGAAGAAAGCCTGATGATGCAGTCAGTATTAGATAGCAAAATTCATCAGTCATATTATGAATGTTGGAGTCGAAATACTAATAATTATTTTAGATTGCTCAATCGATTGCAGCGTAGATACCGTGCCTATCAGAGCCTGTCGGCAGGCGCCGCCGCTGGCGTATCGGAGCCACAGTCAAGTCCTGGCTCTGATGAGGCAGAGCCCGAGGCTACAGAGGAGACCGCTCAGCAGGGCGAGGGTGCCGCTTCTTAATAATTCAAGAGTAAATGACTAGTTTTTCCCGGGATTCATGTGATAAAAATATAGGTGAAGTATTATCTAGACAAGGTGGGTTCATGTTGTTTCGTTATTTTTTCTTTCTACTTTTATTACTATTATCACATAGCTGTTTTACTCCGAATAAAGAGCGTCAGATCAAAAATGATATATATAGTTTGCAGACCAGAGTCCTTCAGCTCGAGAGCGGTAACACACCAAAGCAAAAAGCCAGTGATAGCCAGTCAAAAAAGTCGGTAGGCTCCATCCAAAACGAGCTAGAAAGACTGTCGATCGAGATACAGAGGCTAAAAGGCGAAATAGATGCCTTGAAAATAGGCGTTAGCCAAGGTCAAATGCCAGGCACCGGTGAACAAGAGGGTTCTGTTGCATCACGGCTGGTCAAGATTTCTGAGCGATTAGATGCCTTGGAATCATCTACCAACGATTTAGCGGTTAAGCCAGATAAGGTTGCTGCCAAACCTGCCAAAAAAAAATCGCCGCGCATTCGCAGCCTAAAATCTCTTAGGGTTGCTTTTAAAAGTAAGAAGTACCTCCATGTAGCAGATAATGGCGAGCAGGTATATAAGAGGCAGAAATCCAGCCGGGCGAAGGAAGAAAGCCTTTTCTTATTGGCGGAGAGTCTATATAAGCTAGGTCGCATGCGGGATGCTGCGTTAAAGTTTAACGAGTTTTTAGAGAAACATGGGAAGTCCAAAAGGATAGCAGAAGTGAAATTGCGCATGGGCGATTGCTTTAGACATTTACAAGACGCTCCGACTGCTAAGCTCTATTATAAAGAGGTTATCGACTCGTTTCCTAGGACATCACAAGCCA
>JANQHA010000092.1 GCA_028282865.1 Oligoflexales bacterium | reverse complement strand
GATGCCCGGTCAAAAGAAGAGCTGCAAGGAATATGGCCGACTGTTCGTATGCGGCAGAATCAGAATATTAAAGAGACCGCAAGTTTGGAGGCTCAACTGCGCAGTATGGCGCCTCGCTCGTCTGAGAGAATCCGCTATGCTCTTAAAAGTATGCGGACGGTAGAGAGCGAGGGTGGTGCCAATAGGTTTTTACCCGCTGAACAGGCCTCAGATTTCGCTTCGAGGCTTTTGCGGCAGGCTCAAAGTGCTGCCAGGCAGGAGCAACAATCAAAGCAGGGCTCAGGTCGAAGAAGGCGGGTCTCAGGGGACAATTACTACGGATCTAAAGTTACTCACGGTGCAGATTTTGAAATAAAGCGTGAATATCAAGTTGATAAGCAGTATCGTGAGGATATACTTGAGGAAGTTAGTGGTTCTAACCAGGACCTCAGTGAACAAGAGCGTCGGACTTTAGAAGAGTACTTAAGGCATGTGGTTAGGTAGGCAGTAGAAGGCTCATGAAGATAGATATGATGCAGGCAGTGTTAAATAGTAAGGTGAAGCTGTTTTCAAAAAAAGCGGTGGATGCCCGGCAGGTGTCTGCTCGATTAAGAGAGTTGATGCCAAGCCGCTTTAAGGATGTTTGCAGTCGTTACCGAAAGGTAGCTAGATCGGCTGCACAGGCCGAGCGCTATGCACTAGCAGATGAAAGTTATGTATCTTATGTGGACGAGTTGCTTGAAACCTCTTCAGTGGCGTTTCACTCTCGGGTTCAGTATGAAACCCATATGATGTTGGTTCAAGCAAGGCAGAGTTTACGATTTTTCAGAGTTTCCGGTAGGACAAAGGGTTCGTTAAAAACAGACAATAAGGTGTACTGATATGGCAAGTTTGATTTTCGCTATTCTCGCAACAGCAGCTTTTTTGTTTTTTGGCTACAGTGTTAGAAAAAGGTGGGTCGGTTTGAAAAAAATCGGTCAGGGTGCAGAAGAACCTCGATCCGACGACCTTAGCCTAAGATTGATAAATGTTATGCGTCTTGGGCTTGGGCAACCTAAGATGTTTAAAGATCCGCTAGCAGGAATCATGCACTTCTGTATTTTTTGGGGCTTTGTCACTATTTCGATTGGTACGATAGAAACCCTTATAAGTGGCTTTCTAAATGGTTTTACTTTCGCCAGCTTATTTGGTGATGGCTTATTATTTCAGACCTTTCTACTTAGCCAAGATCTAGGCAATTTTATGGTTTTTTGTGCGATCTTGCTAGCGTTTTACCGCCGTTTTGTAGTGCGCCCAAAGCGTTTAGCTAGCTTAGAAAAGGCTTCTAAGATAGATGCAGTGGTGGTTTTAAGCTTTATTCTTTGTTTGGTTACCACGGCCCTCCTTAGTATGGGAGCAAGAGTTCAGATGGGGGAGCTACCAGGAAGTGTGTTGCCTATGTCGACGATGTTTTCGGGAGCGGCAGCAGGAGTAGTCACAGACTGGCATCGCTTTGATACAGTCGTCTGGTGGGGTCATGCATTAGTGCTATTTGGTTTCATGGTTTTTCTACCTTACTCTAAGCATCAGCATTTGATTTGGGTATGGCCTAATATTTTCTTTAAAAGTTATCGAGGACGCGGACGCATTCGTCCCATGGAGTTTGATGAGGAGGCGGAGTCTTTTGGAGTCGGTAAAGTCGAAGAGTTTAGCTGGAAACAATTACTAGATGCCCAAACTTGTGTTGAGTGCGGCCGCTGCCAAGAACAATGTCCAGCCAACTTGACTGGCAAGCCTCTGGACCCTCGTAAAATTATGCATGATATGAAGCTAGCGATGTATGATAAGGAACAAAATCCAGATACCGATAAAAAACTTATTGGTGACTTTGTTAAAGTGGATGAGCTTTGGTCGTGTACTTCCTGTGGCGCCTGTATGGAAGCATGCCCTTTAGAAATCGAACATATACCTGCTATTGTAGACATGAGGCGCTACTTATCGATGACCGAAGGGGAATTTCCGGAGGAGTTGCAAAATACTTTTCGAAATCTTGAGAATAACTTCACTCCTTGGGCGTTTAGTTCTGAAACTCGAGCAGATTGGGCTAAAGACTTAAATGTAACGACTATGGCTGAAAAAAGTGATGTGGAATATCTATTCTGGGTTGGCTGCGCAGGTTCTTTCGATGAGCGTTATAAAAAAGTTTCGAAATCAATCGTCAATGTTTTACAAAAAGCGGGGATCAGCTTTTCTATCCTCGGGACCGAAGAGAAGTGTAACGGCGACACAGCGAGAAGATTAGGAAACGAGTACCTTGCTAATATGATGATTGAAGAAAACATAGACACTATGAAAAAATATCAGGTCAAGAAGGTTGTGACGGGGTGCCCACATTGTTTTAACACCATCAAGAACGAATACCCTGATTTTGGCTTTAAGGCAGATGTGATTCACCATTCCGAGCTGATCACTGATTTAATTAAGGAAGGCAAAATTAAGGAAAAAGATGGCAGTGCGGTTGATAGTAAAATGACTTACCATGACTCATGCTATTTAGGGCGTCATAACGATGTTTATGAGGAGCCAAGAGATGCGATTTCTAAAGTCGCAAAAGGGGTAGATCTTGTTGAAATGGAACGGTCGAAAGAAAAAGGTTTTTGCTGCGGTGCTGGCGGGGGGCGTATGTGGCTTGAGGAAACGATTGGTACTCGCGTGAATGAAGATCGAGCTCAGGAAGCAATAGACACCGGTGCAGATGTGGTCGCCACTGCTTGTCCGTTCTGTATGACTATGATGAACGATGGAGTCAAAGCAAAAGGTAAAAGTGATCAGGTTGTTGTGAAAGATATTGCTGAGATTGTCAGTGGTCAGCTTTCGTAGCTGCTAGAGGGTTATCAAGGAGGATACTTATGCTTAAAATAGTTTTAGCTGGGCTGTTGACTGTCGGTACGACTGCTCAGGCAGTCTCTCCAGCATATCGTATCGATAAGTTAGCAACCGGTTTAGAAATTATTTCACTCGAATCTCGCAAGGTCCCGCTTGTAACGATCGTTTTGGCTGTGAAGGCAGGCGGTATGACAGAGACTGCTGACATAGATGGGTTGACCCATTTATGGGAGCATATGTTCTTTAAGGGAAATAAGCGACTTCCCGATCAAGAGGCTTTTAAGAAACGGATTAGGCAGTTAGGGATTGTTTATAATGGCGATACATCTGCTGAGAAAGTTCGATATTACTTCACATTGCCGGCGGCTTTTTTGGAAGAAGGGTTGCAATTTATGGCTGACGCTATCTCGACTCCGCTTCTGGAGGAAAAGGAGCTGGCCAAAGAGCGTAGAGTTGTTCTCGATGAATACGATCGCTCTGCATCTAGCCCAGGCTTTAATCTACGTCGTATAAGGCAGAAGCTTATATATGGTGACCGGTCGCACCGCAGAGATCCGTTAGGCCAGCGACCGATCATTGCAAAAGCTACTAGGAAGCAACTTCTTAGAATTAAAAAGGAGGTATTTGTACCGAGTAATTCGGCTATTTTAGTAGCAGGCGATTTTGACCCAAAGAAGCTTAAAAAATTAGTGAATAAATACTTTGCCTCCTGGAAAGACCCTAAAGGGTGGAAGCCGATCGTAACTCCAAAATTTCAACCTTTTCCTAAGCCTGAGACCGTGATTTATACTCATAAACAGGCGCGTAATGTATCTGTCCAAATGACTTATGACGGCCCCCGAGCTCGGATTCAGCAGGCCGATAGTTTTGCCGCAGATATTCTAATCTCATTGCTGAACCACCGAAGTTCTAAGTTTTATAAAAAGTTTATCGATTCTGGTTTGTGTTTTGATGCCGGCCTAGGCTACTACACTCAGTCTCAAGCAGCTACGGTCGATATATACTTAACGACCTCGGCGCCGAAGGTTAATAAAGCTCTTTCGGCATTAAAGGCAGAAGTCAAAGAATGGCTTAATCCTAAATATTTTAATGCTAGGCAACTCGAGGACGTAAAACGATCTTTATTAATTAACCACAAACGCGAGCTTAATAAGTCGAGCTCATTTGTTAAAACTTTAGCCTTTTGGTGGGCTATTACCGGCCTAGAGTATTACGGCTCATATATTGAGTCTTTGAGAAAGACCTCGTTGCAAGATGTTAGGAGTTTCGTCACTAAATATCTTATTAACAAAAACTACATAACGACTTATTTGATGTCTCCTGAAGAAGCTAAGGTTGCTGGACTAAAGGATAATTCGAAGCCGTTCATAAAAAGGTTTAAATTGGCATCTAAGGGAGCGCGCAAGTGAGAAGTCTTTTAAGTTTTTTATTGATAGTTTTTTCTATTCTGGTAATTCCTTATTCAGCGCCTGCTAAAAGCCTGATCGACGACAAAACGGTTCAAAGTGCAAAAAAGCAAACTAAGATTTATCGCCTTAAAAACCGAATACCTGTCGTTTACCGAAAAGTACCGAACTCAGATATTCTTAATATCACGGTAGCGTTTCATTTTGGGACTAAAGATGCTTGGTCTGGTAGGGACTTAAAGCCCCCGGTACACTCTTTATTGTTTAACACGATGCCGATGGCCGCCAAGGGATATCCCAAGAAGAAAATGTTTTCTCTTTCTGAGAAATATGCCTTTGGACTTAGTTGCTCAGCAGGTATTGAAATTTCTACCTGTAGTTTGAATACTATCAACGACTACTGGGAGAAGGGGTTACCAATATTATCTGCAATAGTTAGAAATCCCTCGATTAATAATGAAGACGTTAAGTTAAATAGGGACCGCTCGCTGGCGGTCGTAAAATCTCAGTTAAGCGACCCAAACCTAGTTGCTAATAATGAACTTAATAAAATCTTTTATAAAAAGGGTCACCCTTACCATATGGGTTTTGACGAGAAACTTTCTTTCATTCCTAAAATTACTCGAAAGCAGATGACTCGTTGGCACTCGAAGATATTGAGTGCGCCTAATCTTTATATTTCGGTAGTCGGCTCTTTGCCAGACAAGGTTTTAGTAAAAAAGTTAGACCAGTACTTTGGACCTATCGGTGATAGTAAGTTTAAGAAGGCTGGTAGTGTTCCAGAGCCGGTTTTTGATAAGAAAAATGCTTTTGTCTTTACCGACCGAGATATTCCTACTGCCTATATTCGGGTGAAGTTTAATGGTATTTCTGAAACTCATCCTGACTCTGTTGCCGCTGGTTTTCTTATGAGGTTACTAGATGAGGAACTTGGGAATGAAATCCGAACCCGGCTATCGCTGTCGTATTCGGTCTACTCATACATGATTAGAAACTCTATTGGTATAGGGGTGATTGGTGCTTCTACCTCTAAACCTAAGGAAACGATGGACGCCATCCGGAGGGTTGTCAAGATTATAAGGCGTAAGACTTATACCCACGCCGAGCTTGACGAATACAAAACTATTTACGCCACTAAATACTTTTTGACCCAAGAAGGACACGGGTCTCTTGCTAGCGCCCTTGTCAGTAATTTAATTGTTCATAAATCTGTGGACCCCCTATACGATTTACCCAAACGCCTTGATAAGGTGACTCCTCGTGATATCCAGAGCCTTGCAAACAAGCTTTTAAAGAAGCTTAGAATTTCGGTTGTTTATAAGAAGAAGCAGATAAAGCCTAAATGGGGACAGGAGTTTGTAAGGTTATCGGTGGATTGATAGCTTTTC
>JANQHA010000047.1 GCA_028282865.1 Oligoflexales bacterium | reverse complement strand
TAGAGAGTTATTTTAATAAAATAACTATAAAATTTTATTAATTGACAATTTATTTTATATATTATATAAAAAGTTTCCTTGTTTGGTTTTTTAACCATTTGAAATAATTGTACTTTTAATTAATTACGGTGATAAGTGTGAAAATTTTAGTTGTAGATGATGACTCTACCCTCAGGCTTACGGTTCGATTAGCCCTCGAAAGCAGAAGTTACCAGGTCGATGAGGCTGAGGACGGACTCGCTGCAATCGAGACCTTTGAAAAAAATGGCCCATATGACGCAGTGATCCTGGACGTGAATATGCCGCGCATGAATGGCATCGATGCATTGGCCGCAATAAAGGAAAAAGACCCTAAAACATTTTGCCTGATACTCACAGCTTATTCAGATGTCAAAGACGCCATAGTCGCGATTAAACACGGTGCCTACGACTACCTAGAAAAACCAGTGGATGCAACCAGGATTCTTAAGCTCATAGATCAAGCTATTCAAGCTAGAAACATGGTCGAAATCGCCGGCAACTCCGCACCGAGCCTTGAGTTCGCGAAGGGCCGCAGCATGATTGGCGGTTCAACCTCAATAAAAAAGATATACGATATAACCTACAAACTTGCGAAAGTTGACACTCCGGTATTAATCCGCGGTGAGAGCGGTACCGGTAAAGAATTAGTAGCGCAAGCGCTCCATTATAATTCCCCTAGAAAAAAGAACCCCTTTGTAGCGATCAACTGCGCCGCAATCCCAGAGAACTTAATCGAAAGCGAGCTATTTGGCCACGAGCGCGGTGCCTACACAGGGGCTGACAAGAAGAAGATTGGTAAATTTCAATACGCCGCATCTGGAACTATTTTCCTAGATGAAATCGGTGATATGAGCCTTCCAATGCAGGTCAAACTTCTGCGCGTCCTACAAGAGAAAAAGTTCACTCCCGTTGGCAGCAACCAAGAAGTACCTTGTGACGTACGTGTAATTGGGGCCACCAGTCGACCTCTTGAAGAAATGATTGATAACGGTAGCTTTCGTCCCGACCTCTTCTACCGGCTAAATGTTTTGCCAATAAAGCTTCCACCACTTAGAAATCGCAAAGAAGACATACCTTCTCTTGTAGAGTTTATGATTAATAAATTTAATAAATCTCACTCCAGAGCCATCAACTGTATCGACGACGCAGCGCTGGCATCACTTCGCTCGTATAGCTGGCCTGGAAACATCCGCGAACTAGAGAACGTTATCGAACACGCTTTCATTATAGAGGTTTCTGATACTATTCAGATTAGCTCACTACCTGACCAGGTAAAAGAAAGTTCGGGAGAGCAAGCAACAGGCAGCAACCCATCACCGTCAAATAGCAGCTTTGATTTGCTTACCGACGTTTCGCAGCTCAATTACCCTCAGCTAAAAGAGCAGTTTGAAAAAGAGTTTATTATTAGAGCGCTAAAGGCGTTTGATGGAAAAATAAACCAAACAGCTCTCAACACTCAAATGACGAAGGTAACCCTACTGCGGAAACTGGAAAGGTACGGAATTAACCCCAAAGATTTTAAGTCAACCACCTAACCAAAGGTCTGGGGATACATCTGATGCCATCCTCCAGTCACCTCGCGGAGACAACGCCACTGTTCCAATTTTTGGCCCATCTGGGATACAGTTCCGTTTAAACTGATTTTGAAAAAATCGCTTAATAAAGATATCTAGCCATTCCTTCAATTCTTTGCCTGAATATTTTCCGGCAAAAGCTTCTTTCGCCAAAAAACTAAGACGACTTGGCGAGGCACCGTGCCTTATAAAGTGGTACAAGTAAAAGTCATGGACCTCATAAGCACCGATAACTTCCTCAGTTTTTTGCTGATTATCCCTAGTGCCTGTAGACGGCAACAACTCTGGAGATACCGGCGTATCTAGTATATCTTTTAACACACTGGAAATTCTGGGCTCACTTAACTCAGAGAACCATTCAACGATATAACGTACGAGCGTTTTAGGTATACCGCAATTCACCGAATACATCGACATATGATCGCCATTAAAAGTAGACCAACCCAACGCAACCTCAGAAAGATCACCGGTACCTAAAACCATTCCACTTTCTTTGTTAGCAAGATCCATGAGTATTTGAGTCCGCTCTCTAGCTTGGACATTTTCAAAGGTAACATCGGTAAGGTTGGGGTCGTGTTCAATATCACGAAAATGAATTTGACATGCTTCGGTGATATCAACCTCACGACACTCAACCTCAAGCATCGAGCACAATTCCATAGCATTACTGCGCGTTCTTTTCGTAGTTCCCATCCCAGGCATTGTAACTGCAATGACCTTGCAGACTGCACCATCATACATTTTGAGGCGTCGAACAGTGCGCACAGCAATCAACAGTGCCAAAGCCGAGTCAAGGCCACCAGAAACTCCTACTACTAGCGACTTTGACCTAGTGTGACGCAGGCGCTTAAGCAATGCGAGTTCTT
>JANQHA010000681.1 GCA_028282865.1 Oligoflexales bacterium | reverse complement strand
CAATTGCTACAAACTGGCTGTTACCATAAGGGTTCATACCAGATAGCTCGCGGATCGGTAGCTGCATTTTTTTTGAAATAGTTAAGTCACTCTCAGTGCTACCACCCAAAATTGTAACATGCAAAAAAGAGAAAAATAACAGGATGCCAAGCAACCATACAATTCGCTTGGAATGAATCGAACGCTCAACTTCTGGCGATTTAACCCTCATATGCTACGCGCCTAATCTGTCATTTGGTAAGAAAATATTAATGTGTCCTACATCATCTAAACTAATCAGGCAAGCTTTAATCCGGTCATGGCTATCACTACTTAATTTTGAGGCATTAAAAACCATTGAAGAAATGCCATCGTAAGTTCGGGCACTAACAAATTCACAGTTAATACCAGTAGTTGCCAGACTATTGCTTACATCTACAACCGAAATGTCTCGCTTGGTATTGAAGGTTATAATGGCAAAGTGCCCTTTCTTGGCGATGCCATCACCAAAGTAGTTACGTATTAGAGTAAAAATTAGAAAAACACATAGCAGGGTCAAACCGATTACAAATATCTGTATGGCGCAGGAAACAGCCACCGCCAAAGCAAGCACGATAAAACTAACGTCCTCTGGCCGCTTGACAGGGGTCCTAAACCTAACAAAGGACATTGAACCCAGTAAACCCAAAGACAGCACTGCATTAGTTTGAATCATCCAAAACAGAGTCGTCAATGCCGGCGTAATTAATACTAAGCTACGAGCTAAACTGCCATCTTGAGGCTCATTATCACGGAAATATAAACTATATAATGACTTTAATGCTAAGCCGAAAACCAAAGAGATGAGTAGGCTAATAATAAATTCACGAGTTTGAAATTGGACCTCGTCCAGGCTCGATAAATATGCTGAAATATTATCCAAAAGACACCTCGATTTCGCAGCTACGCGGCATTTTCACCACACAAGAGATTTAACCCTAGAAAGAACTTAGAGAAAGATATTTGCGGCAACCTACTAGCACCAAACAGCGGCAAGTATGGTCGTGACCCTAGCGTTTTAACTTCTAGAACATGATGACGAAGAACGCCATAATCCAGTTTGAATTGATGGACACCATTAGTCATTCCAGTAACCTCGACGTTTGTGTCGAGTGTAATTCGGTAGTCATTAACTCGAAACCTATATCGGTAGTATTTAACCCTAATTACTGGAACCAAATAACCAAGCATTTGCGCCCGCAAACGTATCTCATTAAATGCTTCTGCATTAATCTCATCGTTGCTTTTAATGAGATTCCAACTAACATGATCGCCAGTATTTACTTCCACTGGTTCAATTGAGCTTTTGAGTTTACTAACACCCGAAAGGTTTTTGCGCTTATAGTGGATTTGGGAATAAGTCCTATTCCCATACCCCCTAATCCGATATTTTTCTTTAATGGGGTCCCCTTCTTGACATTGATGAAAGCAGCTAGAAGACAAATCATCAAAATAAATGGAGTCCACAACCCCCTCGGGGTAGGGGTCACTCCCCCCGTAGAAAGACGATAGCAAGTTACGTACGTGGACCAGCTGATCGTTGCGTACGAGAAACTTGTACTCATAATATGAAATACCTGGCAGCATCGTTTATGACCCGTACGCCTCTAGGCGTTTTTTTGCAGATTTGTTAAACTCATTTGACCAAGTGGCTATTTGATCTTTATCTGCCTTCGAAACCTCTTTTAGTTTTTCTACGACCTCGTCTGCTGAATTATTAGAGAAAAAATACTCTACCGGTTTTCCATCAACGAAAAAAAACATGTTAGGAACACCAATAATAGCTATTTTAGCCTGCAAAGCTATTGCCCTCTTTTTTTCACTATCATCAGAAATTTTGAAATCATTCACAACTTCATCGTAATCAGCTGAAACCACTGCAAACCTTTTTAGATCCGATCTCATAGCAGCCTGAAGCACTCGCTCTGAAATGCCGCTGTAGTACTTACACTCACCGCACCAGGGTGCGTTAAAATAGACGAAAGTCGGCTGTCCGCCGGCAATGATTTTATTAAATTCGCTCGGACTGCCAGGCTTTAAAACTCTTTTAGTAGTCAGCTTAGGATTCTTGGCTGGATTATCGTGAACCCGTGAAGAGCGCTCATCACCTGCTTCTTCTTTATGACCTCCACAGGCGACAAAAATGGAGCTTAAAATAAGACCAAATAACAGGTGGTAAATTTTTGTCATACTCGATTCCTACAGCTCAAAGCGACGTAACCAAAGGTAGATTACCTGTTGGCGACCTGTTTAATATTTAGGCAGTTAGTACCCAAACGCCTGATATTTTTCAACTTTTAAAATCTAACTCACTAAAAAGACTGCAAATTAAATTCAAGCTAAGACCTGAACAACTCACCCATTTTCTTGCCTAATATCAGCGAAGAACCAACGATACAAGCCGTAAGAATGAGCATACCGATCATACCTAGGGCACTAGCGACGAATTCGCCACTTCCTTGCTCCAAAAACAGCGCATAGATCGCTTTAGTTAAAGGATAAAACTGATCTTTCATAGCTAAGATCAAGCTGTCACTAACATCAAGCATGGCGTAAGCAAAACATAACAAACCGCCAGCAATGAGGTTAGCAGCAACTAATGGCATGACAATCTTTCGAAGAGTATAAAATCGAGAGGCGCCGAAACAAGCAGAAGCTTCCTCCAGGCTATAGCTAGTTTGCTGAAGCCCCGCTGATGCAGAGCGCACCATGAAAGGCAGGCGCCTAATAGCGTAAGCGATGATCAGAAGCGGTACCGGGTTATGTAATGGATCTAAAAAAGTATCGGTGTAAGTCACTACGTAGCCAAATGCCAAAACAATCCCAGGGAGGGCCAAAGGTATCATAACCAACCCGTCTAAAAAGCCGCTTAGTGGCACCAGCTTACGAGTGACAACATACGCAACTAACAACCCTAAAATAAGGTCTAAACCTGTCGAACCTAACGAAAGCAACAGTGAATTTTTTATACCTGTAAAAGGAAGATCGGTTTCGAAAATAAGCTCATAATACTTCGTGGTATAGGCTTCGGGAAGAACAGTTAGAAACCACTGATCACTAATGCTTGTGATAAACACCGAGATATGTGGAACCAGTGCAATGGCCACCGTACCGACCAATACCGAATAAATCATGATAAGCCTGAAAGGTCCCGCTTTTTGAACCCCAGATGTAACATGACCTTTGGCCATCATGTCATATTTAGTTCTACCAAACATGAGCTTTGAAGATAAGAATATACATACCGTGAGCAGAATGACTACAAACACCAAAGCAAATCCCACCGGATTCTCATTCGCATCGGTAACCATATTAAATATTCTAACTGGCATCGAGTCGTGAAAGCCAACAAGTAGCGGTGTACCTAAATCGGTCAATGCCCAGATAAAAACTATAATTGAACCAGCGAACAGCCCAGGGGCTGCTAATGGCCAGACAATTTGTAAATAGCGGCGCCAACGCGGAACCCCCATGACTTCCGCAGCCTCTTCCAAAGAAGGATCTACATTTGCCAAAGCCGCCGAAAGGTTTAAGTACATAATAGGGTATAGGTGTAAGACTTCAAGAAGCACAACAGCCCAAAATTTATTCCCTTCTGCAAGCCAATCTATAGGAGCATCAATCCAACCATTCTCAATTAAGAAAATATTGATAGAACCACGTCTAGCAAAAAAACGTTGTATGCCTATCGCCCCGACAAATGGCGGCATAACCATAGGCACTAAGAGCAAACCTGACAATAACGCCTTACCTGGAAATTCCCATTTAGTATTGATCATCGATAGCGGAATACTTAACAACATACAGATCACTGTCGTGGCAATGCCAATCAAAATGCTATTCCATATCGAACTAGTTTGAAGATCGTTTGCAAATAAAAGCCTAAAATATTCAAAGGTAAGACCATCTTCTGAGTAAAAGGCTTTAGAAATAATTACCGCTACGGGAAGAACCAAAAAAAAGAACAAGATAGCGATGGTTGCGGCGATCGTACCGTAACCTACCGTGTTAGATATAAGACGATTTAGACTCGATTCCTGATCAACAGTTGCTTCCTCAGTAGTCATAATTACTAAGTCCCGCTATCTGTGTCTTCTTGGAAAGGCAAGACTACTATATCTTCAGCGGAGACTCCGCAAGTAATCTCATCTCCATCTGAAATATTATGTTCGGGAGTATGGAAAACGGTAGATTTGAAAAAGTCTCCCGAGTCATTTTTCAACTTAAACTGCTCTGATTCACCCAAGTAAGTCAAATGCTCTAGACGCAGCTTAAGTGTAAATTCGCTATTGAAGGGAGCACGACCAAAATCAACGTCGACCGCTTCGTGCCTAATAGACAGATGAACTTTATCGCCAACCTTATGCGCTCCGACAGCCCTAGCAGTCCGAAATTCACCAAAAGCCGTGCTAACCGAATATGTGCCACCGCTAGCTTGGGTCACTTTTCCAGAGAGCAAATTTGTCTCGCCAATAAAAGAGGCGATAAATGAAGAGTTAGGATGGTGGTAAAGTGTTCTAGGAGATCCGGTTTGTATCATATGTCCTTGTTTCATAACTGAAACCGCCGTTCCCATGGACAGAGCCTCTTTCTGGTCGTGGGTAACGTAGATAGTCGTGATACCAGTTTGCTTGTGAATACGGCTGATATTGTCTCGCATATCAAGACGCAAACGAGCGTCTAAATTAGATAGGGGTTCGTCCAAAAGTAAAACATTGGGTCGAATTGCTAGAGCTCTTGCCAAGGCAACTCGCTGCTGCTGACCTCCTGATAATTGCCCCGGTAAACGCTCGGTGTATCCGTCAAGCTGAGTGATTCCAACAACCTCGTCCATTCTTTTTCGGATCTCTTCCTGGCTAAGCTTCCTAAGCTTTAACCCGTACTCGATATTTTTTTGAACAGTCATATGAGGCCAAAGAGCATAGTTTTGAAAAACCATACCTATCCCGCGATCTGCGGCAGGAGAACTCGTTACATCTTTACCGTTGAATAAGATACGACCAGAGCTGGGTTTCTCTAAGCCAGCCAGCATCCGCAAAGTCGTGGTTTTTCCACAACCCGAAGGCCCTAAGAAAAAATGTAGCGCACCTTTTTCAATCTTTAAGTCTAACTGCTTGACCGCATAAGTCTTACCATATCGCTTGTCTATCTTATCTAGCGTAACTTCCATTATTTACCAGGCTTCCTTTTGTGACGTAAGAAACTAACTATTTTATTGCAGCAAACTTTTTCTGCGCAAAAGACACCCACTCATTGATTTTTTTGTTTCTAAAAACCTCATCGTTCCATTTAGCTGCTAAACCACCTAGTTCCTTCTCAGTCACTGGAACCTTAGAAAACTCTTTCAAGAGCTTTTCTTTACTCTTAGATTTTAAAACTACTCTCCAAGACTTCTTCAAGTCTTTGTGGGTATCAACCATTATTGCTCCAATAAGATCATTTATGACGCGCTTAGTTTTTGCTACCTCAGTCAGGTCAACCCGCAAAAAAGACTTCTGTTTAAATGGATTATAATCATTAACTCGCTTACCTTCGGTAGCTACATAAGACTGAGTATTTACAGCCATCCGCCCTAAAAATGACAACCTAGGACCACCTTTAGCGCCCTTGTTGAGCATCAAAATATTTTGAGCCTCGGAACTAAGTACGTAATTAATAAATCTAGATGCAATTTTCTTATTAGGTGCCCCTTTTAAAATAGCAACTGGGTCTGGATCCAAAACGGTTTGTCCAGGAGGCAAGGCAAAGCCCAAATTATTTGCCCCTAAATCCGCAATCTTAGCATTTGCGTAGAAATCAATAGCCATAGCCGCTACTGCATCACCACTGACAACTGCTTTGATAGGGTCAGAACTTGAGTGGGTAAATGTTCGCGTATTTCCAGCAATTCGGCTCAGCATATCCCAACCTTTTTCCCAGCCCTGACTTTTTAAAATAATAATATTCATCAAGGTCGCAGTTCCTGAGCGCCTTGGGTCGGTGACCGAAAGTAAATCATTGAATTTAGGATCAGTCAGATCTGCCCAGGTCCCTGGAGCTTTCACCCCTTCCAACTTCAGAAGTTTTTTATTGTAAAAGATACCAAACGACGACAAAGCTGAAGCAAACCAAGTTCTAGATTTATCATACATCGGCACCCCAGCGGCGTTTGAGGGAATCTGACCACTGAGATCTTTAGGGAGCTTATGTTTCGCTAGAAAGCCACTTTGCTTTAAGTCAAGAAAGGTAGCGGTCCCCCCACCCCAAAAAATATCAATCCCAGTCGTTTTAGGGTTCTTCTTAAACTTAGCTCTGACAAAACGAAGGTCGTCTGAGGTACCACCTTGGTCAATCCAATCTACCTGAACCTCTGTTTTAAACTTCGCTTTATAATATTCCTTAAATGCCGGGATAAATTCCTGCTGTATCGATTTACGGTGGGGGGATATGATGACCAACTTATCTTTGGCAATAGCACTAAAACTTACTAGGCCGAAGCAAAAACCAACAAAACTTAAGATAAATACAGGCATGAACTCTCCCTTAGACGTACGCATTGTCGCTCGAACAGTCTAAAGGATATACATCGATTGGCTACAGGTCGAAAGGCAAAACTCATAAAATTTTGATAAAAATCTTTGGCTCAACCAGTCAATAACCGGCTAAACACATAGGCAGCGACCGGCTTAGGTATCTATTTTTATTGGTATTTACTATTTAGGCTCGAAGGAACTGGAATCGCAGCCATATTACTGATACATAAGGGCCGAATACCACAGCAGGTATCTTTAGGCAGCATCGCTGCCACTAGGGACATAATATTTCTTACAAGAGCGCGATAAATTGACTCACCCATATCACCACCTCATAGCTACTTGCCCAGAAGAAATCAAAAGCCTTTTGATCGAAGAACTAGCCGGACTTGGGGTCAAAGATATTAAACCGCTTTATAGGGCTGTAGAGTTTTTTACCGATGAAGCTGGATTTTACCAAGCTCACCTAAAACTACGCACACCGAGCCAAATCATGCTAGTGGTCAAGAAGTTTTCGGCCAAAGACCGCACAATGCTGGCGTCTCAGGCAAAGAGAATAAAATGGGATAGAATTTTATCGCCCAAAAAAACTTACTTAATTGATGGGATTCAGACAGACCGAGGAGACGGGCTCATGAGTTCAAACGATATAAGTAAGACAGTGCGTTTAGCAATGGAAAGCGTTTTTGACCGAATGCACCTAGAGCAACCTAAAGTAAATTTAAAAGATCCAGATGTGAGGTTTGTCGCACACAATCAAATGGGAAAGTGCACCCTCAGCATTAACACCTCGGGCAAATCCCTCCACAAGCGAGGCTACCGGGTCGATGGACACCCCGCACCTATGAAAGAGACCCTAGCATCGGCCTTATTAATGTTTGCTGGATACACAGGCGAGGAAACTTTATTTGATGCCATGTGTGGCAGCGGGACCCTAGCAATTGAAGGGGCTTTCATGGCTTTAAACAAGGCACCACTCATACACCGGAAGAAAAATGAGTTCGGATTTGAAGCATTGAAATCATTTAACAAAGACCTCTGGAGATCTATACAGGACCAAACTCGGTTGGAGAAAAGCGAATCTCTAGAAAAGAAAATATTCGCTAATGATATTAGCGAAAAGTATATCGAGCTAGCGAGGTCAAATGCATTGCGCGCCAGGGTTGAAAAATTTATTAATTTTAGCACGGGTGACTTTCTCAGCTTGCCAGCGCCAGATAGCACAGGGTTACTGGTATGTAACCTGCCCTACGGCGAAAGAGTTAAGATCGGAGGCCTTAGCTTGGAGGATTTTTACCGTGAGATCGGTAA
>JANQHA010000673.1 GCA_028282865.1 Oligoflexales bacterium | reverse complement strand
CAGCTTATCAAGCCCTTAAGGCACTTTATGATATGATTAATGGTGAACAGTTCTGAGGTGGAGAAGCTCTTGAGATTTATTTTTATAATTTTTGTTGGTTTGTTTGTAGCTGATTTTAGAGCTTTTTCAGAGAAGAAACTGGTGAAAAAGCTGACGACAGCCGAGCTTACAAAGATTCAAAATACTATGAAAAAAACCAAACACCTTTCGGTTGACTATATTCAAAGTTTCTATAACCCTTTTCGTAAGAAAACTCGTAAATTTTCTGGAGATGCTAAATTTTCTGCACCTAATAAGTTTCTATGGAGCCGCCATAAACCTAAGGAGTCTATTTATTACGACGGCAGCGAGTTAGTCGTTTATAATCAAGCTGAGAAGGTTGCTAGCCGATTTTCAGCACTTGGTAGCAAAGCAAAAGAGATCTCACGGCTAACAAAAATTGTACTGGATCCCAATAGCTTCTTGAAAGCCTACAATGTACAAAGTGCATTGCTCGATAAATCGTCGAAGACTGTGTCACTCGAGCTGCAGCCAAGGCAAAAAAACGATTTGGATCATATATCTGTTATGTTGGACTTAAATAAGAAATACTTGAGAAAAGTCAGTCTATTTTACCGTGATGGAAAAATTATGAATTATCAATTTAGCAATCCTAGCCTTAGAGCAATCGATAAAAAAGTTTACAATTTTAATAGACCTTCTGGTGTCAAATTAGTGGTCTTTGATTGAATTTATTTTGTCAGTGTAAACTCCTAGTACAGACAGCTTTATAAGTCGCTAATATCTCAATGGTTTCAGGTGTTAAACTTTTAGACTAATCTGCCGATAGTTCAAATGTGGCCTAAGGTCTTTTGTTATCAACTACGAAACTAGGAGATTATCGTGTCTGATAATACTGAATGGCAAGATTTCGAAAAACTAATAGTAGTCAGACGTCTTAGAGAGGTTATTGGCAAGTGGTTCCATATACAAATTAATTTTACTGATGCCAAAGGGTTTCTTAGAGGAGTTCCTGAGGGTAAGTTTTTTAACCCACTAAACCCTATCAGCCAAGCTATCACCAATGACGATAAAGGCTTTGGTGACTGTGTCGCTGAGGCACGTAAAACAACAGTCGATACTATGGGAGCTAAAAGCCCTCGCACCTACCGATGTAAATCAGGATTTTCGGCAGTGTCGGTACCAATTAAGGTTGGCTCAAGGTACTTAGGTTGTGTTTTTGGAGATGGGTTTATTCTGAAAGAGTCGGAAGCTGAGCAGAAATCTCGAATTGAGAACTATATTGGACGGCTGTTGCCTAAGCAAGAAAAGGAACTAAAAGCTAAGATCGCGGAAATTCCAGTATTAAATGAAAAAGAAGTTGGTTACCTGACAGAGCTCATCACTATTGTGGTCGATGAGATGGTGTCAATGCAAAAAAGTGTCTCTGATCAGAGTCATAAAGTAAATCAACTTAGCGCTGAGTTGGGCACTCGATTTGGCTTTGCCAATATGGTTGGTAAATCATCAGCCATGCAGGGTTTGTACTCCTTAGTCGAGAGAGTTTGTGACTCTGATACGACGGTTTTGATAAACGGTGCTAACGGTACTGGTAAGGAATTAATAGCTAAAGCATTGCATTATAATTCTAAACGAAAGAAATCTAAGTTTATTACTGTTAACTGTGGTGCTTTTAATGAGAACCTATTAGAGTCGGAGCTTTTCGGTCATGTCAAAGGTGCTTTTACTGGTGCAGCTAAAGACAAAGTCGGTTTATTTGAAGCTGCGGATGGTGGAACGCTGTTTTTAGATGAGGTTGGTGATACCTCAATGTCTATGCAGGTCAAGTTACTACGCGTTCTACAAGAAGGTACTTTTACTCCAGTTGGTAGCACTCAAGTTAAGAAAGCAAATGTTCGGGTTTTGGCTGCTACCAATAAGAACCTTGAAAAAATGGTTCAGGAAGGCACCTTTCGAGAGGATATGTTTTACCGGTTAAATGTCATTAACCTTGTGGTTCCATCACTTAAAGACCGCAAAGAAGATATCCCTCTTCTCATAAATCACTTTCTAGAGCGCTACGCTAAAAACTCTAATAAACCAGTCAAGGTCGTTAATAAAGACTGTATGACCCGGCTTATGGACCATGAATGGCCTGGTAACGTTCGTGAACTCGAAAACGAGGTTGAAAGACTCTGTGTTCTAGCTGGTGATGACAAGGAGATTACTTCTGACTTCCTATCTGGAAGAATTCAAGAGAAGACCAATACGCAATACCCAGGTCTTAGAGTCCATGGGCGCCTAAAGGATGCTCTTGAACAGCTCGAAAAGCAGCTTATTAGAGAGGGCCTTGAGAGAACTGGCTGGAATAAATCTCGACTTGCGAAAGAGCTAGGAATTAGTCGCGCTGGTCTAATTATGAAAGTCGAGAAATACGCTCTTGAAAAGCGCAAGATTTCTTAGAGATAGATTTTACCGTCGCATCTGACTCCCATAAGACTAAGAGTTTATAAATAACTTTGGTCTTATGGCATTTAAACATGATGTTTTACGCTAATTCTAAGCAAAGCAGAATGAGTTCTTATCGATATATAGAGAGAATTATTACTATAAAACTCTTTTAAGCACTTCTAAATAGACAGACCTAAGCACAGCCGCTCCATTTTTGGAGCACTTGTTCCAAAAAAGACTACCCCTACCTTTAAAGCCATGCTACTTAAGCCTCCAACTAGGAGTAGAGATGGCACAAAGTGAAGAGTTAATCGATATGATACGCGCCGAGTTTTTAAGAAGGCGGGAGGTGAATCCCCGCTATTCTATGAGATCTTTCGCCAGTCATCTTGATATTTCTTCAGGAGCTTTATCTGAAATACTGCAGGGCAAGCGTCAGGTTGGTTTGAAACTTCGGGATAAAATATATGATTGTTTGGGTGCTAGCTTTAAAAAAGATAGGCAAGGCAGCCAGAATCCTAAAATTCATACATTAACTGAAGATCAGTATAAACTAATAAGAGATTGGTACCATTTTGCACTTCAAGATTTGTTGAGAACTAAAAACTGCCCACGAACTCCTAAAGAGCTTGCTAGTCGTTTAGATATTACTACGACGGAAGCCGTCGATGCTCTACTTCGTTTGCAGCGCCTTGGGATGGCAAGGGAACAGTCAGAAAAATGGTACGCAACCAACGATCAACTCGTAACAACGACTCACGACATCCCTTCGCAGGCGTTAAGGCACTCATTCCATCAAGATCTTAAAAATGCTGCAAGATCGTTAGATGAAGATGATGTGCACAACCGAGACTTTAGCAGCATAACACTTTGTCTTTCATCTAGTCGGATGAAGGAGGCGAAAGAATTTCTAAGAGATCAACGTCGTGAATTCTGGAGCACCTTCAATGAACCTGAAGGCGAAGGGGATGAAGTTTACCAATTAACACTATGTTTATTTCCATTAACTAAAAATAATAAAGGGCATTAACGTGAAGCAAAGTATTACCTGGAAGCTAATATCCTTGGTATTTATCGTCGCAGCTACAAGTTTTTCACCGTTTTCAGATGAGATAGCTTTATCTGGTGAACGACAAAATGGTGGAGACGTGATCTTACGCCACTTTATCGAAGGTCGGCCGTTGGCAGAGAAGTATGTTCGGATGACTAGCCACGAGTATTTAATGATACCCGCAGCTATTCCCCCAGAACTTCGGCGTCGAGGTTTTGATAACGAACGTAAATTTAAGATTTGGTATAAGGACCATAAGGCTGAGCTCTTAAAAAGATTAGAAAAGTTAGAGTTTAAATTTGCGCCTAAACCTCAGAAGTCTTGTGCGAATACCGATTCAA
>JANQHA010000669.1 GCA_028282865.1 Oligoflexales bacterium | reverse complement strand
GAATCACTTCCTTTATCGTTGTTTGGGACTCAGACATTCCCCGATAAAAAGACATTCCGCGCTCAATCGGGTTGGACAATAGGAATAAACTCTCAGCATGACGTATTTCACAGCGTTTCGGAGTGAGGTGGGCCGTAACGCTGAAAGAAACTTGAGACGCCTCCCTTCCCACTATAGATACTTGATAAGTAAAAGCTGCGGCAATACTATCACCGTCGTGGCGAGCCCAACGATCAATGACTTTTTTTCTAGAAATAATTGCATCAGACGCAGCGGTAGATATCCGGGTTTCCATTTCTTTTTTGCAGATACTGAAAGCGAGGCTCTCATCTTTTGAGTCTTTAACACTAGAATTGTCATGGTGCGAGCCACAGGACATCACTTTAAAAACAATAATCAGTGTTGTGGGTAGCAGGTAGAAGTTATTTAGAATCATGTTCGTCCCTTAAATAGTGAATAAGTGCTATATCAATAGCAAACATTCTTAGGTAAGCGCCCGTTATTCTATAGTGGCCACTTTTCCCGGCGTTAACTCCCCAACTGTTTTGAATATGATAGGTCGTTTCCTTGGTCTTTTGATTTACTTCAAACCCTGTCAAAAGGACTAAGTGGTTGCCTATGGGACCGCTTCTACGTCTGGGGTCGAAGGTAGGTGGAAGAAAAGCTTGAGAATCCCCATCAATTAGGCTTGGCACCCAAATAATTGTTAGAGGTACGCTTTGACCAGAATTAATAGATGACTGAATTTTTAGCTCAAAGCTGGGCATTTCAGCTTTTGAAAGTTTGGCACCATATTTTTCTATATTTCTCATAATATAATGCCTACCGTGCTTAGTTACTGCGTTACCGTAGTTCTCTTCTTCGGGTTGCAAAATTTCTACAGACACATTTGAAGTGCCCACCATATCAGCTAGGAACTTTTGAGGTGTATAAGTGCCATCATTGACAGTAAAAGTTTCGGGTAATTTTCCCGCGTATTTTTCTATCACGTCGTCTATCTGTTCCAGCATCTTCGTCCTAAGTTCAGGGTCAGCGCTCAATTTGGGAGCGTTTAGCCCCCATGTCAAATTTTGGATTTCTTCATATGGTGTCTGAGTATCTAGCCAATCTGAAATTGGCACTGCGGCTTGCCAACCACTTGATTTGGGCATGACCCCATTTGCGAAGATTTCTGCGACCCGCTCTACAATATCTGAATCCTCACTAATTAATAAATGGTCTTCGCCAAGGATTGCTCGCCTTGCTCTAGTGCGAAGAGTTGATAGGACTGAGTACTCTGGGTTTAGTGGAACGACTTTGCCAGATTGCTTAAGTATTTCGAGCTCTACGGCTGATAATGCTGTAAATGTGGAGCATAACCTGGTGTTGCATTGGTCTTTTACCTCTACTACACGCAATGTTTTCTGGTGTTCTTGATGATTTTTAAATAGTTCGGCACATTCAAAAGTTGCTCGTGATAACGATGAATGTGTGGCAAATACTAATAAAATAATAACTGTGGGTTTATTGATACGGATAACGCACCTCATTCTAATATAACCAACTAGCTTCAGTTTAATCGGTGTTTTGTTTAGCCCAAGGGTATTTATTCTCAAAGTCTTTAGAAGTCAAGCAGGTGCTGTCATATAAGGATGACTCTATCCCAAAATTTTGGTAGTTTAGCTCCAAAATCACCGTTTCGGAGTATGACTGATGACTAAGCTACTGCTTTTACTATCTGTATCTATGTTTTCCTGTCGGCAGAGTGACTTTAATAGCAAGCCGTTATTTTATAGCGACGATGCTGAACCGGTTACTTTAAAGATGAAAGATTATTTCCTATTTCCTGCAAAGAAGTTAGCAGGGAGCTATTCTAACCGCATAGACCTAAATACAATGGATGAGAATGATCGCGAGGCTATTACCGAGGCAGCTAAGCTACAAGTACTACACCTTTATGGTGCATTTACCTACCAGGCTGAACCAACTGATTTCCAGACCAATTCAGGCGCTATTATTGAATCGAACCTTCCTAAAATACGGAAAGTGTCTTTGACCGATGACTATGTTCGGGTGGACTATTCTTATGAGGATGATGCGATCTTTTATCATGAGCTCCTTGAAGGCCACCGTACTAAGATAAAGTTTTTGATGCCTAACTCGCCGACCGAAATCTATCAAGCTGGTTTTCCGAAAAAGCCTCAGATCGATCCACATACTAAAGAGCCGATTAACCCGTGCAGTGATCATCATGATAATAGTGAGTTTGCTTTTTGGTATTATTGGAGTCCTGACAGGAAGGACTGTCCTAAGAGCTTTCGGTCTCATATACACTTAGTCGAGGCAACTTTGAT
>JANQHA010000572.1 GCA_028282865.1 Oligoflexales bacterium | reverse complement strand
TTCAAATATAAAAAGGTCATCGACCGGGTTCGGGTGCTTATGATGGTTGGTTACGAGCCCCTTCTTGTAGGTAAAAACAGCAAAAAACTCGTCGAAATGTTGTTTGGAGACCGATCAGACGCCCTGCAGTATTGCATCACTAATTTTAAATTCAATCGCATTGTCAAAAGAGGTAAATATATCAATTCAGCCGACGAAGTACTACGTTGCGCCGAAGATCATATTTTACAACTGTCAGATTTGCTAAGGGAGGCGTTCAAAAAGCAACAAAGACCTGAGAGTGCAGTTCTAAAAATCGTCAACGGTCACATAGAATTTCTAACTAATCTAATGGAAAAAAGCCGAATGCCATCTAGCCCATCTGGAGAACTCATTAAAATAGAAATGGACACGTGTTACCTAAGAAGACTCATGGCGGGAGAGAAGAATGATTTAAACTGCTATCAGGGGATCAAAACAGTTTTTTAATCGTATGTCACCGAAGAGTATTTTTACTCTTCAAAAGCACCACTTTTAAAGAGCCTATAAGTCTCATCTATATCCAGTGCATCAGCTTTTCCTGTCAGCCACATATAAAGACGATTATTATAGTCGCGGAATACCGAGCTTAAAAATATTTTCTCTGGAACCTGCGGGTGAGAAAACACAATAGGATCAGCAGGAGCCCCTGGAGGCATTCCACCTTCAACCAAAAATTTCGCTTCGATACCAAAAGGAGGTGCTAAAATCAGAGCATCTTTTCCATTGTGGCACTCGTAACATTTTCCATTCTTGGCGACAGCCGCCTTCATTTCTGTCATAAGCTTGGAGCCAATGCTCTCATTGTATTCGTTACGAAACTGCCAGGCAAAAAAATCCTCTTGGCTCACAACGCCCGTTCCAAACAAAGGAGCTCCCGCCGGCATACGAGGTATGCCAGCTAAAGCCTGATACCTACCAAGTCTCTCAACCAAACTGTTATTTGACTTGGCGATAATATCTAGTTGAGCTTTTGTAGCATTATCTAGAGGGGTTATACGAAGTGGCTTACCAGTCTTATGACATGAAAAACAGTCATCTTGAGATTTAACCGGCGTGAGATCAAAACTGATTTCGGTGAACTCGGATGACGGTGGGTTTTTGGTGAAGTCTATTGAAATAATAAAATAGCTACCACGTACAGGGTTACGCTGTATCCAATGTTCGATTTGACCTTCACGAACTTTAAAAAAGTGAGAGGTCTGCCCACTAATAGAATTTCTATACGGCGCATAAGTCACCTGGGGCAATTGTCTAGCAGCTGCGGCGCGACGCCACTTTTGCACTCCAGTACCAACCGATGACTCCTTCTTTAAAAGTTCCATCACACCTTCCTGATCGAGTCTGGAGATCAGTGAATAGCGCTTTAACCAGTCTTTTGCACCTTGTCCCGAGAAGACAGGGATAAGCTTTCTGACATATACCTGCCAGTACCCCAAAAGTGGCGATAATCGTTCACGATACAGCTGTTGCTCCTTACCAGTTGTATTCGTAAAAATCCGGTCACCTTTTTCCGATACCATATAAAGCCATTTCAGCTTCTCTTCAGGTGGTGTCGGTTCAAAATTAACCAAATCCTCTGCTATTTTCTGATACCACTCAACCGGTGTCAATTGCTCCGCAGGGTCGTTTGATTCGCTTAGGTTACCGGTCGGGTGCTTACATCGAATTAATACAGTCAGTATAAAAACCAGTCCCACGAGATGCCTAGTAGCACGCAAAAAAAATCCGCCAGTCGTTTTTGAAAAGTTATGCGGCAAAATAAAAGCCCCTTATCCATAAGAAATTATACATCTTTTGCTGTAACTGCAGCAACGTTACCAGCAAAAATACTTTCCTCTTGACATTATTTCGGTAATACCCGAAATAGATAACTATATATTTCGGGTATTACCGAAATAACAATTTAGAAAGGACTTTATGGCAGCTACGAGATGTATACCAATCAAAGCTAACTCGGATGTAGGCAACAAGCAGGCGATGCTTGCCGAGTTCTGTAGGGCTTTAGGGCACCCCATCAGAGTTGAAATTATTAAGATCCTACTGGATAAGGGTGAATGCATTTCCGGTGATCTGGCAGATAGC
The DNA here is from genome assembly GCA_028282865.1 of Oligoflexales bacterium. Taxonomy (GTDB): domain Bacteria; phylum Bdellovibrionota_B; class Oligoflexia; order Oligoflexales; family CACXFL01; genus JANQHA01. Next base: position 754 of record JANQHA010000572.1, on the reverse strand, counting down.
TTCGATAAGGCTCATTCCACCATTTCAGAGCACCTCAAAGTGCTGAAAGATGCAAACCTCGTTATTGGCACGATAGACGGACCAAAGCGTTGTTATTGCGTAAACCCAGAAGCATTTAAAGACATGAAACAACTTATCAATATGCTGATATTTGATCCCGAATGCTGCCGACCAGTAAAAAAATCCCGGAGGCGCAAGAGTGGGAGTATTTGAGCGCTATCTTAGTTTATGGATTGCGTTATCCATAATTATTGGAGTGACAGTGGGTTCGGTTGCTCCCGAGGCTATCTCAATTGTCAGCAAGGCTGAATACGCTAGCGTAAACTTTATCGTAGCAGCCTTAATATGGGTAATGATTTACCCTATGATGATTCAAGTGGACTTCAGTTCTATAAAAGAGGTTGGTAGAAAGCCAAAAGGACTAACTATAACCTTGGTAACAAACTGGCTGATAAAACCATTTACCATGGCAGCTCTTGGGATGATATTCTTTAACTTCGTCTTTGCGGAGTTCGTTACTAAAGATTCAGCCAATGAGTACATAGCTGGAATGATTTTATTAGGGGTCGCACCGTGCACTGCCATGGTTTTTGTATGGAGCCACCTTACCAAAGGTGATCCCAATTACACCTTAGTTCAGGTGTCCATCAATGACCTGATCATGGTAGTGGCTTTTGCACCCATTGCTGGCCTGCTGCTTGGCATTAACAACATCTCAGTTCCTTGGGAGACTTTAATTCTGTCAGTTGTTCTA
>JANQHA010000558.1 GCA_028282865.1 Oligoflexales bacterium | reverse complement strand
TCTTCGGAAGCGTCTGGCTGCTCGAAGATATCTCGGATACATGCTGCATAAGATATTGAATCTATTGATAAAAATAGAAATGATGCAAGAATTAATTTATGCATAAACCCTCAGGGTGTCGATATTCTATTACTAAGCGATAGAATTACTATCATTAACCCCATTAAAATCAAGCTTTTTTTTGTTTTTTTAATAAAGATCTTTATTTATCTGAACCTATTTTTTAATCAGCTATAATATAGCTAAGTTACTATAATAGATTAAAAAGGGATGATTTATAGGTTCACATACGCAGTTTACTGCTAAAAGTGAAATAAATGGCTATATGTGGCTGGAGTATATATAGTATTTCCTGTTTCAATATTCTTCTTACGTTTCAAAAGAGCGTCGGCATTCTAAAAGATGATTCTATTTGATGCAAGGTGTTTAGGTGGGGTAGAACTATTTTTGAAACCAATTGGTTATAGGAAGCAATAATACAGGCGACTGCTGAAAATGATTGACAGAATTTATGATGGAAAGAGTCTTATTTCTATTATTATTAGGAGTAGTTTTCAAAAGTCGGGTATTGAGTTTTTTACCCCCAATGAGTTTTCTCAGCAGCTGGCTTATATGAATCGCCCTAAAGGCCACCAGATTCAACCACATGTTCATAATGAAGTACCTAGGCAAGTTACCTTAACTCAAGAAGTGCTTTTTATCCGGTCGGGGAAGTTGCGAGTGGACTTTTATGATAACTCTCGGCAGTACCTAGAAAGTAGGGTTCTTGAAGCGGGAGATGTTATTTTACTTGCAAGTGGTGGTCATGGTTTCGAAATGCTCGAGCCTACGGAGATGATTGAAGTCAAGCAAGGACCTTACGTCGGTGATGAAGATAAGGTACGGTTTGATGCAAACGATACGGTAGAAGTGCATGTAAAGGAGTAGAAGCTGGATGATTCCTGTCAATGAACCGCTTTTTCTTGGTAATGAAAAACTATATTTAAACGAGTGCATAGATACTGGCTGGGTTTCATCAGAAGGGCCTTTTGTCAAAAAGTTTGAAGACAGTTTTTCGTCTTATCTCGGTGTCTCAAATGGAGTATCTGTTTGCAATGGAACTAGCGCTGTTGAAACCGCCTTGTATGCAGTTGGGGTTGGTCAAGGTGACGAAGTTATTATGCCTTCGTTTACGATCATTTCCTGTGCTGTTGCATGTTTAAGGCTAGGTGCTACTCCTGTTTTAGTAGATATCGATCCCGATGATTGGAATATGGATGTCACACAGATAGAATCTAAAATCACCTCAAAAACAAGGGCGATTATGCCCGTCCATATTTATGGGCACCCAGTCGATATGGATCCAATTTTTGAAATAGCTGAAAAGTTTAATTTGAAAATTGTTGAGGATGCTGCTGAAGTGCATGGTGCCGAGTATTATAGTAAGAAAAAGGATTCTTGGCTTAAGTGTGGCTCTATGGGCGATGTCGCAGCATTTAGTTTTTATGCCAATAAAATAATTAATACTGGCGAAGGTGGAATGGTGGTGACCAATGATGATGAGGCTGCCGAAAGGGCGCGCTCCTACCGCAACCTCTGCTTTCTACCTCATAAGCGTTTTCTTCATGAGGACCTCGGCTATAACTTCAGAATGACCAA
>JANQHA010000532.1 GCA_028282865.1 Oligoflexales bacterium | reverse complement strand
ATAGTGAAGCTGCAACTTCAATTCAAAGATTACTTAGATTCGTTAGTTTTAGACTCCAACCATCTGCTATCTATCGATATCCTATTGAAACCATTTGGTATTTCTTATGATTTGCCAAAATCCAAAAGTATTTTAGTAGGCCACTTGCTCGACCATTTGCGTGATCATTACCAAAATAATGATCCGATTGACGCGATTGATGTCGCGCATTCGGCGGTAGAGCTCGGATATGATCCAGCTGAAGCTTTTTTGGACGAAGCTCCTTATCTTATGATTCAAATGACTCAGGAGCTTGCTAAAGGGTTTTAACCCTCAAAAAAAAGCTCAAATAGATAAGCAAAATTTAATAGTTGAGATAAATTCCGAGGCGCTGGTTACAATAGTTTCTGTTCGGTTTTGGCATTCGTCACCGCCGGAATGAATTGACCACTTTCTTTTTTTCGATCGACGATTACTTGGATATACGAGGACCGGTAATTGTAATGATGGGATACTTTGAAAAAAGAGATTTAGCAATTTGCTCTACCTCAAGATCAATCAAGGTTAACCCCCTATTAATTAATGTACTAATTATATTTCCTGCAAATCCAAAGTTCAACTTTGGATTTGCAGGAATGTAGCTTTTTTCGTTTTGTGTTAACTGGCCTTGGATTTACCATGTATTATCATTATAGCACTAGATAAAGGGCCATATTGAGATTTTGTCGAGCATCCGGCATGAAATTTCAACCGCAGATATGTTCCTATTTTCAGTAAGATATGATAACTTGGTCTCCTTAAAATCGAGGAGACCAATGTTAGACCCCTTTTATGTCACCACAGCTATTGACTATCCAAATGGCGCGCCGCACCTTGGTCATGTCTACGAAAAAATCATTACAGATACTTACGCACGGTGGTATCGACTACTTGGCCGTCAGGTTAGATTCTTAACTGGTACGGATGAAAATGGTCAGAAACTGGTGAAAGCTGGTGAAGCAGCTGGTTACGAGGATACCCAGAAATATGTCGATACTAATGTTGAGAAATTTAAGGAACTTTGCCGGGATCTTAACCTTACCCATGATGACTTCATCCGAACGACCGAACAGCGTCACCATCGAGTGGTTCAGGAAATATGGGAAACCCTAGAAGCCAAAGGTGACATCTATTTCGACCGCTATTCTGGCTGGTACTGTTATCATTGCGAAGCTTTTTACATGGAAGGACAGGTAGAAGACCTACAGTGTCCGGTGCATGGAACGAAGTTAGACTTTTTGGAGGAGGATGGTTTCTTCTTTCGAATGAGTGCCTATCAAAATTGGATTATTGACCATATTAAAAGTAACCCTGAGTTCATCTTCCCTAATGCATCGCGTAAAGAGATCCTGAGTCGTCTTGAGAATGATGAGCTACGAGACTTGTCGGTATCTAGGCCTAATAATGGCTGGGGTATTCCAGTACCATCAAAGCCTGAGCATGTAGTCTATACATGGTTTGATGCACTGATTAATTATTACTCTGCCGTACGGGAAGAGCCGCTAAAAAGCAGCTACTGGCCTGCTGCAATGCATGTGATCGGCAAGGACATCACGTGGTTTCATACTGTCATCTGGCCTGTGATGCTTCATGCGGTGAATGTCTCGTTACCCAAGCAGATTCATGTTCATGGAATGTTACTAGCTGCTGATGGCCGAAAGATGTCTAAAAGCCTAGATAACGTCATCGACCCTTATGAGTTGATTGATCATTACTCTTTGGATTTGATTCGATATTACATGGTTCGGGCAATATCTAGCGGATCCGATGGACGCTTTAGTGTCGCTGACATGATTGATCGTAATAATAATGAGCTTGCGAATGACTTTGGCAACCTTGCTCTCCGTGTTATTAAACTTTCAAAAAAGCGTATCGGAGATGCGATTGACAGCGAGGGTGTCACCCAAGAATTCAATTTTATCCCTCTGGCAGAGCAGATGACCCAGCTCATGGATCAACGGGAACATAATCGTGCAGTTGATAAGCTTTGGGAGGCTGTAAATCAGGTCAATGCTTACCTTAATACCCATGAACCGTGGCGCATTAAAGATGACCCAGCTGCTTTCAAAAACTATATGTACAATTCACTCTATGCGATTCGTTGCTTTGCAATCTTACTCCAACCTTTTATTCCAACTGCAGCTGGCAAAACCTTAGAGATGCTAAGTTGTAAGGGCGTCGGCATGAGCGGTCTTGAATTTGGTGAATATACTTTTGAACTCGGCGAGACAGAGGCTTTGTTTCCTAAGCTGGAGCTACCAGGTTCCACTCGTTAGATATATAGTTGCTCACTCTTTGTCTAAATGCACATCCATCTGCGGATAAGGAATACCGATTTTCGCTTGATCGAGTGATCTTTTTACCTCGTAAATTGCGTTTTCACGTACGGTCCAAAAGTCATCGGTTCGCGCCCACAGCCGTACCGTCCAGTCTACCGATGATGCTCCAAGCTCAGTTAGGACGACCTGAGGTGCTGGATCGTTAAGGACATTGTCTACTTTGGTGACTGCTTCGTTTAGCACCTTGCGTACTTCATCCATATCGGCGTCGTAACTGGTTCCAACGACAATGGCAGTGCGGCGGTATGGGTGGTAGGTGACGTTCTCAATCACCGAACCGTAAACGCTGCTATTAGGTATGATGATGCGTCTGTGGTCCAATGTATCCACCGTAATAGAAAATAAATCAATTGCGTGAACCGTCCCGCTTTGGCCCGCTGTGACAACAAAATCTCCGACTTTAAACGGTCTGAAAATAAGCAGCATAATCCCCGAAGAAAAGTTTGATAGTGTGCCCTGCAGGGCCATACCGACTGCAAAACCAGTAGCAGCCAAAACAGCAGCGAAGCTCGCAGTTTCGACCCCGAAGATACCTAAACAGCTTACTACAGCAAAGGTTATGACTGCATACTTGCTAAGGTTTGCGAAGAACCTAGAAAGTGTGATGTCAAAGTTTGAGGCGGTCAGTCGTTTCTCAATAAAATTTCTTAGGTGCTTAGAAACAACCCAAGCAACGCTGAGAAGTACTAATGCGCCTACGACTTTACCACCAAAGGCTAATAACACTTCTATCTTACCTTCACTTACTTTTAGCAGCCGTTCGATGTTCATTACTTCTCCATAGATCCTAAGAATTAAAGTGTTCTATATTATTTTTTTCTCTTTAGCTATATCGATTGCTAGTTTAATACCGTCCTTTTGGTGCTTCCAAACCTGATTGCGATAGAGATCTCGTAGCTCCTGCAGACATTCGCCGACATAAGGCCCTTCTGGGATACCTGCTTTTTCCATAAGGTCGCTGCCATCGACTGGCATTTTGCCACGCCGAAGGTGACCCCATTTTTGCTCTACCTCTAATATGTATTTTATTTTTGTAGCAAGCTGCGGGTGTTCAGCGCAGAAGAGCCAAAGAGGCATAAATAGCTGCTCATAAGCTTCGGCTCCTCCGACCTGCTCACACCTATCGAGTATTTGCATAGCATCGGACGGCCGCTGGATCGTCTTGGACTCGATGTCTGGCAACGAGACAGCTAAACGCAGAACCTCCTGGTGGTTTTTAGATAAGCATAGAGCCGAAATGAAACCATCGGCCGAGCTCTCTTTTGTTTTAAGTAGTATTGCTGCCATCACTGCTAGGTCTCGATTTTGTCTAACCTGCAACCGACTCAAACTAGCTAGCTTTATATCTGCCCATTTAATCTGAGGAAATAGTTGCTTCAAAGCGCCGGTTTCTTCCATGGAGTCTAGCGCAGAGGCGTACGAATGACCGTTTAATAATAGAGACCACTCTTTAGTAATCCGTTCGGTGCTAATAACTTCGAGGCCTTTCATGTTATTTTTACTAGCTTCAAGGGCCTCTTTTGTTATGAAAAAACTAAGCTGGCTGCTAAACCTGAACAACCTTAGAATACGAAGATAATCTTCCTTGATTCGCTCTATGGGGTCGCCGACAAACCGTAGAAGTTTGCTTTTAATGTCTTCGCTACCTTTGAAAAAATCAAGCACCTTACCTTGTTTATCCTGATACATTGCATTTATGGTGAAATCTCTTCGAGAAGCGTCTTCTTCTATAGTGACCTGATCGTGGCTGACTTCTGCACGACGCCCGTCGGTTCGAAGGTCTTTTCTATAGGTCGTGACTTCGAACGTGTCTCCAAGTTTATGCACGACTGTAACAGTGCCGTGATCGATGCCTGTTGCAACGACCTTCCAGTCTTTTTGTTTAAATATCGTACAAACTGTTTCGACGGGGGCGTTAGTTGCGATATCGTAATCGTTAGTCTCCCGCCCGAGTAGCTGATCTCTCACGCACCCCCCCGCTAGATAAGCCTCATAGCCTTTTGAGTTGAGTATTTTGAGCACTTCGATAGCTATATTTCTCGGACCTGGCATCCTATACGCCCTAATGTATATACAGTAGGCAGATTGCCATAAATTTATTAAAAAATAAAATTTTTGTTTGGTAAGTGCTAATTTTAATCAAGCAACAACAATAATAAAGCTGGTGTTGTTTAACTATTAAATAACAATAACGCTTCCGCTAATGTTGTGGTTTAAATAATAGTCAGATATCACAGCTAAATACTGCTCTAAAAGACCTTTTTAAGCCCCTATCTTATGCCACCATAATGCAACGCAATTCCTGTAATGCTTATATACCAAGCTATATAGAGCATCGTTAGGTATACGGATCCCAGTCAATTAGGTGTTCAAAATACAGGTGTATTATGAACAATCGTGCAACTCATTAATAATCTAGTAAAATCAATATGTTAAGATCTATATTGAGGGTTAAATGAACACGTAATGAGTGAAAAGGGGGTTAAGAGGTTAATATTTAGTCAAATTTAAGGCTGGTTATAGAATGAACAAAAAGGCGTTGATAGTGATTACTGAAACTTAACCAAATCATAAATCAGTCACTCATTGGTTTTGTCGATAGCAAAGGGCTCGTATTTGTTAAGTCTTGGAGCATGAGTTGGAATCAAATGCAATAAATTCAGTATGGGTATCGTTTTGCATCCTGCAGGTGCTTTCAATGCAAATAGGCTTTACTGCTATAGAGGCTGGGATATGCCGGAGCAAAAACAGCATTAATGTGGCAATTAAAAATATTAGTGACTTCGTGCTTGGCGGAGGGATTTTCTGGTTAGTCAGCTACCAGTTGATGTATGCCTCCCAAGGTAACGGATTCTACGGAAGCCCCGGACCTTTTATTCCCGACCCCTCTAATCAATTCGAGATTTTATTCTTTCTATATCAACTAGTCTTCGCGGGAACCGCAATCACTATAGTCTCTGGTGCTGTTGCTGAAAGGGTAACTTTTGTCGGGTATCTAATGATCTCAGCGATCACTGCATTAGGGATATATCCAATTATCGGTCATTGGATTTGGGGCGGGGGCATTGAAGGGCAGGCTGTCGGTTTCCTTAAAAGCATGGGGTTTGTGGACTTTGCTGGAAGTACCGCGGTTCATAGCGTCGGCGGCTGGATCGCTCTGGCAGCGGTCATTCTTGTTGGTCCGCGTATTGGTCGATTTAGAGAAGAAGGCAATGATCCGGCAGAAAACAGACTCACTCCTTCGAATCTACCTTTAGTTGTAATTGGCACCATCATACTTTGGGTAGGTTGGATTGGTTTTAATGGTGGCAGTGAGCTTGCCTTCACTTCTAATACACCGATGATAATTTTAAACACGCTGATAGCAGTATGTGTTGGAGGAAGTTTTGGCATCTTATACTCGTATAT
>JANQHA010000510.1 GCA_028282865.1 Oligoflexales bacterium | reverse complement strand
GTATACGATGCAGTTCTTTCCAAAGAGCGTCGAGGCGATTATTTAGGTGGCACTGTCCAAGTAGTTCCTCACGTGACAGATCAGATTCGAGATAATATTTACAAGGCGTCTGTTGGCTCCGATATTGCTATTATCGAGGTTGGTGGAACAGTTGGTGATATTGAAGGTCAGCCTTTTTTGGAGTCGATTCGTCAGATTCATTTTGAGCTTGGTAGTGCCAACGCATTGTATGTTCACCTAACATTGGTGCCCTATATTGGGGCGGCGAAAGAGCTTAAAACAAAACCAACACAGCATTCGGTCAAAGAACTGCGAGCTATGGGTATTCAGCCTGACTTGCTCTGTTTGCGTGCTGATCGAGTCATCCCGAGCGACCTAAGAAAAAAAATTGCTTTAACCTGCAATGTTAAAGAAGAATGTGTTTTTGATGTCCATGATGCGGACAGTATTTACAAAGTTCCCGTTATGCTTCATGAACAAAATCTTGATCAAATTATAGTGGACCGGCTAAATATTTGGACGGGTGCCCCTGATTTGACTGGCTGGCGAAATATTGTTGAGGCTCTTGACGCGCCTAATGATTCGGTAAAGATTGGCATCGTTGGTAAGTACGTAGATGTTTATGACGCTTATAAATCGATTAACGAAAGCTTAATTCATGCTGGAATCGCTAACCGAGCTAAAATTGAAGTAGAGTTTATTGATTCCGTAGATATTAATAAAAGTAATGCGAAGGAATATTTGAGCGGTTTCCACGGCGTTATCGTCCCTGGAGGTTTTGGTAATCGAGGTGTCGAGGGTAAGGTGTGTTCCATTGAGTACCTTAGGAATGAAAAGATACCATTTCTAGGTATTTGTTTGGGTATGCAACTGGCCGCAGTTGAGTTTGCTAGAAATAAATTAGGACTTGAATCAGCAAACTCATTTGAATTTGACGAAAAATCTTCAGATATGATTATTCATCTTATGGATGAGCAAAAAAATATCACTGATAAAGGAGGCACGATGCGTCTGGGTGCTTATCCTTGTAAAGTCGCCGAAGCCTCCAAGGCTTGGAGCGCTTATAAGAGCTCATCGATTTCTGAGCGCCACCGCCACCGGTATGAGTTTAATAATAGTTACCGTGCTAAATTTGAAGAGCATGGTGTTATTTTTAGTGGTGTTTCGCCTGACGAGTCTTTAGTAGAGATTATGGAAATAAAGGATCACCCTTGGTTTGTTGCATGTCAGTTTCATCCGGAGCTTAAGAGTGGTCCTATGAATCCCCACCCTCTTTTTAGGGATCTCGTAGCTGCCGCATTAAAGAATAAAAACCAAAAAAGTAAGTGAGTGAACTTGGACACTTTGAACAAAGAGATATTGGCAGTTGGAATAGAAACATTGAATCTGGAGTCAGAATCTCTTGTGAAAGCGGCAAGTAGATTGGGAGATGAGTTCCTCAAAGCCGTCGATATTTTATTTCACTGTAAAGGGAAGATTATATGTACTGGCCTCGGTAAATCCGGACACATTGCTAGTAAAATAGCGGCTACTCTTGCAAGTACTGGATCGCCTGCTTTTTTTCTGCACCCCACAGAAGCCTTGCATGGTGATTTAGGTATGATTGCCGGATATGACTGCTTGATCGCTGTTGCCTACGGCGGGGAAACAACTGAGGTTAATGAAGTTGCTAGGCACTCTAGACTGCGACAGATTCCCCTTATCTCTATCACTGGTAACGTAGAGTCGACTCTTGCTAAACTTTCAGATGTTGTTGTAGATGGCTCGGTGTCGAACGAAGCCTGTCCACTGAATTTAGCACCTACAAGCTCGTCTACCTTAGCTTTGGCTCTTGGTGATGCGATAGCGATGGCATTAATGAAAGCCAGGGGGTTTGCTGCCGAGGATTTTGCTCAGTTTCATCCGGGTGGATCAATAGGCCGAAGGTTTGCAATCGTATCCGACTTGATGCACCCAATTGAGTCTCTAAGCCAGGTTAAGAAATCAGATGACTTCAATAAAGTTATGGCTGCAATCACTAATCCTAATTTTGGGATTGTTCCGGTGGTTGATGACTACGGCAATCTCTGCGGGGCTATTACCGATGGTGATATTCGCAGGGCACTTAGTCGGTTTAAAGGCGATGCTATTCATAAGAATGCTCAGCAGTTAATGACCGAGTCTCCTAGAACGGTTATGACTGACGACTTTGCGGTAAATGCCTTTAAGAAAATGCAGGAATATAAAATTACTGGCCTCTTTACAGTTTCGAAGGAGCAACCTAAAAAACCTCTTGGTTTAATTCGTCTTCATGACCTTTTGGAGAAGAAAATAGGATAAGCTACTATTTTTTCGATGCTTTTAGCTACTTTTAAGTATGAAATTAAAATGACTGTCATGGGTAATTTATAGTACAATATAAGGCACTTAATGTTTTTTTTAAGTTCTTAAGGGTAAGTTAGGAACATAGTGACTAAGATCTTAGTAAGTGTTGGTTTTACATTAGTTTTCTTGGTCTCTCTTTGGACTTTTTTTACGGGATCTCATGACAGTGTTCGAAATATCCTTGATGACGTAAATAGAGAGCCAAGGATCATTGTGGATGATTTTCTTCTATATCGGTATCGAGGACATAAAGTAGTAGGCACCTTCTCTGCGAAACTTGGACATTTTGTCGAGCCAAACACGGTTGAATTTTATGCTTCGGTTCGAGGAGAACGGGAAAAAGATTCAATAAAGGAGTCCTTAAGTTGTGAAGCAGGTATAGCGGTGTTTGAAGCAGAACGCATGAGTGATATTATTAACTCCGATGAGACTAAGTTGCTGTATGCCGAAGTTGAAGACCAGGTGCAAGTAGAGTCAGACAACCATATTATCCGTACCGAGTTTGCTCACTTTGATGCTCAGCAAAAAATATTAAGCTCAAATGAGCCAGTGCAAATTGATGGTCCAAAAAGAGTTTTGGTTGGAGAAAAAGGGTTTCGCTACTTTACTGAGAAAAAATCTTTGACGATGACCGGTAAAGTAAGGGGGGTTGTTAAATCTAATGATTAAAAAGCAATATATCTTAATTACCTTTTTGCTATATAGTTATACATCTTTGGCTGACCTCGATGATTTTGGTGAGATTGATGTGCAACCGACACCAAAGGTTCAGCAAAAAAAAACAAATCGACAGCAAAAAACTCCAGACTTAGGTAAGAGCCCGTCAAAGCCTATTCGCCGCGACTCTGAAAACGCTGCCCCGGAAAATAAGACCGTTAAAGGGACCAAGAAAAAAAAGAAAACCACGGTTCAGCAAGATAAAAAGCTTCCTATTAACTGGTCCGCGAAGGGGCTTAGTGCTGAAGATAACCAAAAAATTATTAAGCTGATTAAAAATGTCGTTGTCACTCAGGGCAACCTCAAACTTAACTCAGATCGGGCACGAGTCTACTTTAATGATAATAATGAGGTAGATAAAGTTGTTGCCACCGGTCGGGTAAAGGTTGTCAAAGAAGCGCCGGAGAAAAAAGA
>JANQHA010000262.1 GCA_028282865.1 Oligoflexales bacterium | reverse complement strand
AAGACTTTAAAGAAGTGGCGAGAAAACTATGCAAATCAAAAAGGTGGAGAGTTACCAAAGAACTTATTCCTCCCCCACTTTCTGCGGTCAGTGCGGGTAGAAACGCTCTTAAAGGTGACGCAAGAGGAGCGTTGGAATCAGGCGCACAAGTTGCAATACACGGGGTTTTATATCGTTCGAAGCGCGTCAATAAAAAAGTCAAAGTAGGCTACGGATCCCCTTTGAATTCTTGGAATGAAGCGGAAATAAAGTGCCTTAGTGGAAGAAAGTAAGCCAACTGCCAAATGCATACTCGCTTTGCATGTTTGTTTGACGAGTTTAATCATAGTAAAAAGCTATTCGTCATCTTTCGGCGAAGCGAGCGACCCCTTTAGCTATAGAGTTACTGGACCGTTTGGAGCCAGGTTCTTCTTACTAGGTTAGTTACATGTAACCGTTTGGTTGCTGTTATGACAAGCACTTTTTATTAGACCCTTGCACACTAGATTGCCAGTTATATTGTTGTGAAGACTAGCCGAGGCGGTCACAAATTTTGACCCATCCCACCAGGTTACGTGGTTATCACCGGGAGAGCTATAGCCCCAGGTCGTGCTACTTCCCACAGATTCGTAGCCTTTGAGCTGACAGATTTTAAGTTGAGTAGCCGAGTCACCTCGGGTACCGCCGGCATTATAGTAGGCAGTAGGTATTTGCGCGTTACATTTTGTATTTAAGAATGCTCGGATGTCTTCGTTGTAGTTAAAGACAAAAGTAGCATTCGAATCTTCTATCCTTCTGTTTGCATCGTTGCAATCGGCCTGTCCTGTTGTCACATTCACACTTCCTGACGTCTGGTCGATAATGCTCTCATTACCGGGTACCACGTTCCGGCTTAGGTTGCCGTCTTCATTGGGATCGACCCCATTTGCATCCGTGTCACCAGCTGTGCCTGATGCTTTTGTAGCGGCTGATTGGCCCTTGAAATCATTATCTTGGCTACAACGAGTTAAGCTAACGCCTAAGAACAAGCTAAAAATTATTAATCGATATGTCATCGTTAGTCCCTTTTGGCTGAGTAGAATACAGTTGAACCTTATTACATAATCTCTATCGGATGATCGAACTAGAGTCTTGAGAGCTTTCACAAGATCACCAAATATATAAGTTAAATTAGATAGTTACAATGAGCACTAAACCCCATTTCAACCAGGTTTTCTGTAGGTAGCCAGCTTAAAAACAGGTGATTTTGAGGGCCGTTTCTTTGAGGAAGGAATAATGACTGCATGGTAAGTTTTAACTCAACTTTGCTGATTTCACGCAACATCAAAACATCACCGCGCGATACACGACGCTAAACCTTTGCTGTAAAAGGATTTGGTTGATTTACAATTTGGCAGAGTATTTGCAGAAGATTTAGTAAGAAACTGGAATGAAGTGATGCAGACTGTTAGGAGGAAATATGGATGCATTGGTAAAGAATTACATGACCGAGCAGGTTCATTCAATTCGAAGCGGCGAGACGATTTTGCATGCGAAGCAAATGATGGATAAGGGGCAGTTTCGCCACCTACCTGTGCTTGAAGGGAAAAAAGTCGTTGGAATTATCTCAGACCGCGACCTCTCGCTAGTCGACCTATATCCGGATATGGATATAAAGCACTCTAAAGTGGAGGAGCTTATGATGCAATATGTCTCGACGTTTCGGCCTGATGATCAGCTGTCAACGGTCGTTACTGAAATGGCTGAAAACAAATATGGTTGTGTTGTCATTACTGACGACAATGACCAGTTAAAAGGTATATTCACTTCAATTGATGCCCTAAGAATATTGGCAAAAGTCTATAATACGCACTAGAAAGGTGAAAGAATGTCAAAGATTAAAAAAAATCAGCTCATCAGCGAACTAATGACCAAGAACCCCGATGTCTTATCAAAAGGGGCAAAGGTATCTGAAGCAGCAGCGATCATGCGTGAAAAGCGTCACCATCATATTCCGATTGTATCCGGGAAAAAACTGGTTGGCATGTTTACTTTTACCGATCTTATGCGCATTGATTACTCAAGCGCCTTAAACCAAGACTCCCGAGAAGTCATGGCAGATATAGATAGCAGGCATAACATTGCAGACTTTATGACAGAGCAGCTTGTTAAGATCAAAGAAAAAGACACGATTTTTGAAGCTGCAAAAGCCCTAAGCTCAGGCAACTTCCATTCGCTACCGGTGGTGGATGCAGACGACAACCTAATTGGGCTCATCACTTCTAGCGATGTTATAAGGTTTCTTGCCGATCTAAGGTGATTTGGCCGCGCCACACAAGGATGCCCGGGTACTTCGATTGCTATTGTTTTTTAATCATCAGGTAGCCGAGGCAGTCTTGACTAATTACCCTTTTGTCTTTAGTAAGCATAGACGGTACAAGTCGCTCTCTAATCACAATGTCACCATTTCGCTCCACTAACAGTCCTTCTACGCCTTTATCTGCCATAGCATCTAGTAGAATTGAGCCTGGTTTTTTATACCGACCGATAACGGCTTCGGAGTCGAGAAGCTTAAAATTAAGTGCCTCGATCGTCTCATTAAAAATAAGGTCATCTGCATCTTTAAATCGGTCTCCAAATGAATACCTGACATCACTTTTTAGACGAATTCTAGCAATCGTCTGGAATACTTCGTGTCGGTTACTATCTGGTAGTTTAAGCTCATCAAGCGCGTTCACTTTCATCAAATATTGATAAGCCGACTCGACAGCATCGGGATGACTAGATTTGCCACACTCCAAGGTTACCGAAGGGCATATGCCAGCCATACTACAACTTAAACTGGACTCTGGATGAGTAAAGTAAACAATAAACTCCCCAAAGTAATTAGCTAGACCAAGGTGCCTAGGGTCCAGCGAAGAGACGCAAGAATAAAGAGGGTTTTCTCCGGTGTTATTATGGATATCAATAGCTGCAAATAGCTGCTCATCTTTAAAACTTTCAAATAACTCTGTGGCCTCTCGAGCTATCGGGGTATCCATGCGCCGCCAGATACGATTAAAATCTGGCTCATTTGGCAGGAATCTAAGGTTTTGGGCAGCTGCCGCAGTGTTTCCGATAAACACTAACAGCGTTCGGTGATTGGTACCCTGGTTCAGCCATTGGCGGATAAAGCGCTGCAAAGCATAAAACCCAGAGTGTTCATTGCCGTGCAATAAGGTAGAAATCAACATAGGTGGCAGCGACGAATCCCCAACTAGCCGAATAAGGGTAGGACCAGATAATACATCATGGACATCCTCGACTTTGCAGTCTAAAAGCTCTTCAGGAAATCGCGAAATTTTTCTTATTAAATCTGCCACTGATGAACAGGAATTCCTTTTTCTTGGTTTAAAAAATATGCTTCAGTGAGCCCTTGAAAATCCTTTCCGTTGCGCTCCACCCATTTTCGCTGCCAAGCGGCACCGGTCTGACTGTTTTCACAGCGAGCCTTGATAACACCATTTAAATAGTAGTCAATTTCTTCTGCATCGACATTTAGTTTTATCAACCCTTTGGTCGCAATAGGGAGCAGTGTTTCAATGACGAGATCTTTGAGTGGACCTCGCTCTTTGTCCCAAGTGATTTCGGCATGCATACCATTTTTAGCCGCCAGATAAAAATTTTCCTTCGCCTGAACGAATGGCATACTTTCTGTTGGATCACCTTCATCACATAGACCTGTAACTAGACCTATATAAAATGCAACATTCGCTACAATATCAACCATGCTAGGTCCGGACGCAGGTGTCCGCTGTTCTATACGGATGTGTGGCTTACCCTTCTTTGAAACCCCAATAATGGGCCGATTCCAGCGCCAAATATTTCCATTATGAAGTTTTAGGTGCGACAACTCTTCTACAGGTGTGTCGTAGACTGTCGGCAGTAATGTGGGATAGCCATCCAGATTTTCCAAAAATAATTCCATAAAATGCTTTCGGATGTAGCGATTTCCAAAAGTCACCCGCCGTTGGTGATGGCCATCTAGTTGAATAATAGACGGAAGAT
>JANQHA010000434.1 GCA_028282865.1 Oligoflexales bacterium | reverse complement strand
GTTGAAGCTCAGTCGAGCGGAGCAGGCTGCTGTTGATCGCTATCAGCAGGACCCTTTGGGTCGCGGTTTTTTGCCTGTCGCAGATATTTTGCGAAGTTATAAGAAAATTGATGAGAGCCTGGAAATGCTGACTCAAGGAATCGATCGGCACCCGAGCTTTACAGTTGCTCGGGTTGTTTTAGCTCGGGAATTATTCTCTAGAGGTATGGTGGTGCAGGCTTGGAATACTCTAGATGAGTCTCCCCACTCTTTAGATGATAATATGCTAGCTCAGAAGCTTCGCTTTAAGCTAGGACTACTTATTGATCGCCCCGATATTTCACAGCAATGCTATGAGCAGATGAGGATGCAGCAAATGCTGGATATGGAGATGAGTGAGCTCGGTGATATGCTTACGGTTTCTGGCCCCGATAAGGTTAGGTCTCGGGTCATTGCTGATTTAAAGGCCTTAGGTATAGAGCCTCTGCTGCCTAAGGTGGGGGAGTTCTCTCTTAAAGATGGAGGTATAGACGACTCAGAGACAGTTGAAGACTTCATGGACGAGCCGGAAGTAGTTAAAAGTCATTATTTGAATGATGAGGTTATTGAAGGTTTTCACGTATTGCCGTTAAATGAGATCTTTCAAGGTGTTGATGACAAGTTTGAAGTCGGTAAAAAGGGCGTAGAGCTTGACTCTACCACTTTAGCTGATTTATATAGTCGGCAGGGCCACTACGCTAAAGCGATGTCGATATACCGTCGTTTGTTGAGGATGAGCCCTAATAGCGATTTTTTACGCCGAAAAATCAAAGAGGTCGTCGCATTAGAGAAGGAGCAGAAAACTGATGATCTAAGTGTTGATCCAACGATTGTCGATCAGATGGAGTCAATCGAGATTATTGAGACTCAGAAGAAGTACTTTGAATCACTTTTATCGGCTTTGGATTTAAAGAATGAAGAATAATACACCTGATATATTAGTTATGAACGGAGTCAACTTAGACTTATTAGGGCAGCGCCAGCCAGATATATATGGCTCGTTTAGTCTGAGTGATTTAGAGTCTTTATTGATGAAAGAGTCGACGGCGCTGGCAACTGCCTGCGGATTAATGGGTGTCAATCTTAGCTTCTACCAAAGTAATGCTGAGGCGGAGTTTATTGAGAAGCTAACCAAAGTCAAAGTTGATGGTGTTTTGATCAACCCCGCTGCCTGGACCCACACCTCCCTTGCGTTAGCAGATCGGTTAGCAGCTATGCCGACCCCATACGTAGAAGTTCATATCTCAAATCTTGCGGTTCGAGAGGATTATCGTCAAAAGTCTTATAGCGCGCCACATGCGCTGGGTGTTGTTTACGGGTTTGGCTTAGATTCTTATTTGGTTGGTTTGACCGGTTTGCTGCGACATTTGGGGAATGCTAGTGGCTGAAATTGATCTATTTATTTCAAAGCTAGCAAAGATGGATGATTCAACTGAAATCGCTCAATTTGAGGATCTCGGGATATCTTATGGTTTTTGGGGGAAAGATTCGCAGGATCCGATGGAGTTGGTAGAGTTAAATAGACCCAAGCAAGTCCATGAGAATAATTTGGTTGAATCGACCTTTGAAGGCGAGGTGGCAGGTGTTAAAGCCGATGGCGTGTACACATCTATAGCTAATCACCGAATAGCTGTAGTGACCGCTGACTGTCTGCCTTTGTTAATGATTGATCGCAATAAAACTTGTGCGGCAGCGGTGCATGCCGGCTGGCGCGGACTGGTTGCAGGAATTATTGGCAATGCCGTTGAAGTGTTTCAAGCTAAACAGGTTGACATCAGTGATTTACATGTTGCCGTTGGTCCTTGTATTTCTGCCAAGCGTTATGAAGTCGGCGAGGACGTGATAACGGCTGTTAAAAATGCCGCAGACTCTCTTTCATCTGAAGAGGTGCAGCAGTGCTTGCTAGATAACCCGACCGATGGCAAAGCAAACCTCGATATTGCGATGTTTGCTTTGATGCAGCTAGGGACCCTTGGGGTCAAAGCCGAACATATTTCGTTTGTGAATAGCTGTACTTTCGACTCCGAAGATCTTTGGTTTAGTTACCGAAGAGACGGCAAGCAGGCCGGTCGGAACTTCTCTTGGATCTCGCTGTAACCTTCTATTTCTGGGTGGACTTGACGGAGATCCCCATATAGTTGCATTCGTTGAAACGCTATAGGGTAATTTATTTACACAGATAACCGCCATCAACCACTAACGAAGTTCCGGTAATCCAGTTAGATTGATTTGATAGCAAAAAAACTGCTGCGTTTACTATGTCATCGACACTTCCAAACCCTAGCAGATGTTTTCGCTTGTAGTCTTCAATCATATCTTCGGATAAGTTCGTCGTGATTCTCTCGTGCATTTCAGTTTCGATAGCGCCGGCGATGATCGAGTTGACGCGGATATTTCTTGGGGCAAGTTCCACGGCTAAAGATCTAACTGCGGCCTCGATAGCACCTTTTGATGCCGAATAGATAGACATGCCTTGTTGCCCGCGAGCAGAAGCCACTGAAGACATGGTTACCAGGCTAACTCTCCGATCCATTGCAGCGATACTTTTCTTTGTCAGTGCTTTTGCCAGTGAGAACACTGGCCAAACGCTTGATTCAAATACCGGTTCTATACGGGAGGACTTTGCTAAATTAATAGGGCAGATAGACTCCAATCCTGCAGCGTGAAACACTCCGGTGAAAGGGCCGAATTTTGCGGCCTGTTCCTTCATAATTTGAGGTAACGACTCGTGATTAGCCAAATCTAGAGATACATATCCGTGTTCGTTACCTTTACAGTTTGCGATTGTTTCCTTTAGCCGCTCTTCACTGCGTCCGGTTATGACTACCGATACTCCGAGTTGTGACAAAGCTACTGCAGTTGCTCGACCAATTCCTGACGATCCGCCGGTAATAAACACTCGATGTTCACTCATATCTAAACTCATGTATTAACCTTTGTTTAAGAAGTCTAAGTATGATTCTTGAAAGCTGTGCACCCGCTTTTCTAAGCTCGATAAAAACCCGACCCTTTCTCCATCTTGACGACACCCTCGGTGTACCGACTCACAAATAAATAAGTCTTCATCAAAAACTTGTCGATTGAAATCGGTAACACCTTTAGAGAAAGTAGGTAATACTGCATCTGCTACTGGGTTAGTTGCGTCGTGTTTGGTCAAAAACACGTGACTGATAAACAACGTTTGGTGAGGGTTTAAAGGTCGGATCTCTTGGAAGCTAAATGAGGTTCC
>JANQHA010000356.1 GCA_028282865.1 Oligoflexales bacterium | reverse complement strand
CCAGTTTATTCCTACCGGAGCCGAGGTGTACAGAACCCGAAGTGTGATATCTCTGGCTAGGTTTTCTAAGGCTTTTAACTTGATACTACGATAATCGTGCTTACCATTCTTTTTTGGCGCGTCTGGAATACCGTCAGAAAACATGACTATTGAAATTGGTTTCATAACCAGCTTTTTGTTTTTAACAAATACCGATACCTGATCAAAGAAGGCATTGTAATCGGTGAATGGGTTTCTTGTTTTCTTGGGGAAGATCTTTTTCAATTCTCTTTCTATTTCTTTAATGGACCTGTGTTGAAAGGTTTGTATTGGGTAGAAGGTCTTGGGTTCGTCAGCTCTTGCACCCCCGATAGAGCCAACAAACAGGGAGTGTGGTATGTCCAATCCACCGTAGCCTTTGAGGTGAGCATAGATATAGTGCGCTAAAAACCTTATCGAATCCTTGAAGTACCACCTGCTAGTAAAAGAGCCGCTGATGTCCATTCCTATAAACATGACTAATCGCCCGGAGTCTTTGGCTGCGGATGATTTTGAACCACTGGATCCTTTGCTTAACGGACATCCAGTTAGCATCAGGCAAAGAAACAAGCTTGGAATTATCTTTAGTGCTTTTATCATGACTTTTCTTTTACCCTGTTGATGAGTTGATCGGCATTGAGCATATCTCGGTAACTTTTAAACGGTAGTTGAAACAAGTGCTTTGCACTTATTAACATGGTTAGGAAGTTGATGCAGGCTGCTACCACTTGGAGTGGAGGTAGAATGAACGCTCCTAGGAGTTCATCGCCTCTTTTATAACTCCAATCGACATCCGCTTTGATTTTCTCGATCGCAGCTCTTACATAAGTGAAATGATCTTTTTTAGCCAGGTTGAGAGGCTTGTGCTTAGCGGAGCCTAAGCCTGTTCTTTGGATGATCGCCATGATGGTCGGAGTTCCGTGTGCAGCGAACAGGAACCAAGTCATGCCCCGAATACCAGCCCAAATGATAGAAGCAATAGAGAAGATGGCAAAACCACTTAGGTGGAAGTCCTCGCCAGCGTATTGGGCAAACCACGGAACCAACGCGTCGACAAACTCCCGGTATAGAAACGAAACCTCAAATGTCAGGGCGCATAGCTCTACCAGCAATACCAGCGCGATTTGCTTGACGTCTCTGGTGCGTACGGCTTTTTCTAGCGATGCTACAATGGCATAACTTCCGACAACAAAACCTAGAAGCATGAAGAATAGTACCAGTTGTACAAGTTCAAGGTTGAGTTCTTTACCTGCTAGGTTTGATACTGTGTCGACGACGAGGTTAGTCATAACGAAGGTAAATACGAATGCTTCCACTAGGCACCAGATTAGCGTCAGCCACACTGCTATCCATGGGGTGCCAGGCTCCGAAGCCATTCCACCTACACCTTTAACCATGCGCCAAGGGGTTAATAGAATATCTTGAATACTCAGCCAGACTCCAAGAATCGCTAGTCTAATAAAAGCAAGAGCCCAGCCTAGAATAGATGTTACTATTTTTAGGGTTCCGCCCCAGAAGCTGAATATGGCGCGCCCGAGATCCCACCAGGTGATGAAGACCGTACTAACATATTGCCGGCGGTTTTGTCTGATGATCACCGTTAGAAAGCATCCGATGGTAACCCAGCATCCTAATATGATCGCAGCTGAAGGAAGGACAAGAAAAACTCTCTTTAGAAGCTGTATTTGCAATTCATCATTTGCCCCCCAAGCCCAGCGAATCATGGGATCTTGGAAAAGCAGTGGAAACATCAGTACAGATAAAACCAGTTTGAGCGGTCCGTCGACTCGGTCCAAAGTAAAACTCCATATGACGAAGAGAGGAAGCTAGGGTTCTCTACTGTAGACTCATCCTCGGTGAACAAAGTGAGCGTCGGGGATCTCAGGTAGTATCAAGAGATTCCCCACGCAGCTACACCGCTGAGAATGACGCACTTACACCGAGTGTAGAAGACCCAGCTAGGGTTCTTTAACTACAATAATATCATGAGGTTATACATCTGTCTAATATACCTGAGGTCGATCTTTTTGGGTGTTAGGGCAAATCGACGCAAATTTATCTCTAAACTTAGACAGCCATAGATCTAAGGTAATTTGGTCTATGCGATTGCAAGTCTAACCCAGACCAAGTAATAGGGGGCACCAGGCAAATTTTGCCCATATAAGGTCAATATGAAGCGTATAGAAGTAAGAGTCGATAAGGTGCTTGATGGCATGCGTTTAGATATCGCGCTGGTCAAAGCCGACGTCGGCCTTTCTAGAAGAAAAATCCGTGCGGTGATAGATATTGGTGGCGCCTATATAAATCGCAGCCGGGTACGGGTCGCTTCGCGGAAGGTTCGGGAAGGTGATTTGTTGGTTTTGGAATACCGGCCGGCTATGCTTCAGAAAGTGAAGGCGCAGACCTTTAGACTTCGCCGAGAGGATATCCTTTATGAAGATGATGGCTTGGTTGCGATTAATAAGCCCCCGGGTTTACCTTCGCAAGCCACAAAAGATCAGTCGGTACAACACGTCATTCCTATTTTACAGAGCTGGTATCGATCAGAGAAGCTGGAAGTACCAGAGCTGATCTTAGTTCATAGGCTCGATAAGGAAACCTCAGGAGTTTTACTGATTGCTAAGAATAAAGAAATCGCGACTTGGCTAACGGATGGATTTAAAGAGCGAACGACTAAAAAGAAGTATCTAGCTATTTGTCGTGGTATTCCTAATGCTAATAAATTTCGCGAGGAGTGTTACTTGTCTGCAATCAAGCCTAAATTAGGAATTGTCGCCAAAGTTCGAAGTGGCGGCAAGCAGTCGTTAACGGAGTTTAATTGTCAGAACAAAAACCCGGAACTCGACCTCTCTTTGATAGAGTGTCGGCCTCATACCGGGCGTAGTCATCAGATTCGGGTGCATTTAGATTTGAATAGTTTACCTATCCTCGGTGATAAACGTTACGGTGCCCAAAAACGGTCTAAGCTGCCCGATGATGTGCTGTCATTGGCCCAAGAGCATCATTTTTTACACGCGCACTCTTTGGGCTTTCGCCCTTCAAGTAACCAAAAAATGATCGAAGTAAAGGCCGCATTACCCCCTAACTTTTCGGCCATTATGAAGCTAGTGTTCAATATCTGAAGTGCTCAACTGGTAACTTATACTCTATGTAAATATTGAATAAACCTTGTGTTTTGGGGTTGCTATTGTATTTGCATGATTAAGCTGATACTGAGCGTCTGAATCCAATCTACTGCCATTATGGCGTCAATCATAAAAATAGGGATGGTTGTATGAAAACTTTAATGTTGGCTTTTTTGGCTTTAATTTTTTGTCAGGCAGGTAACGGTTTTGCTCAGGATTACCCAAAGGTATTTGAAGATAGCGAAGAAGTAATTGAATTGTTTTTAACTATGGCTGATGACATAAAAGATACAGATCGTAGACACTCGAAGCTTAAAATGCTTGAAACATTATTTACGATATTTCTTGATGAAACCGAGCAGCAGGATGCAAAAGCTTTAGAAAAAATGTCCGAAGTTCTGGCAAGGTCAATTCATTTATACGTTTCAGATAGTTCGGAGGAAAAGTTAGATTCTAAAAAAAATGCCGAGTATTTGTATCGTGAAATGAATATAAGGGTTCCGCTGCATAAACTTAATAACAAAGCTGCTGCTGATTTTTATTTCGACGAGCTCGGTGGCCATAAAATTACTGACCAAGAATATATAGCCGCTCTTTCTTATGCTGCAAAAGGTCGCCACTATGATTACCGCGTGGAAACTAGTTATTTGATCGAGTTGATGGAGAAGAGGTCAGATAAATCCTATGCCGACTATTTGCTGGCTAACCATGGCTGGCTTCGCTCCCAAGTTTATAGATCTAATAATACCCGCGACCGCTCTGCTATGAGATTTGCTTTGGATGCTGGTGTGATCCCAAGTTTTGAAGATGTTATCTATGCTTATAGCAATTTCGGTTATCTACCAGAAATACCAAAATCTAGGATAGCCTCTCGTTTACCCGGCGAGGGTGAATTACCGATCGAGCGAACTGCCAAGCGAAGAATAGAAGGTCGGAAGCTATTTAGAGATATGCAGCAGCTCTATTTAAAAAGTGAACGAGAGCGTAGTTGGTGTGGTTACCTCTTTGCCAAAACTGTTAGATTGCCAATTGCTAAGGCTTTTACACCTACTGACTAGTAGCATTGGTGGCAGGTCTTGGCATATAGAAGGGAAGGTTTCTATGAGAGCTTCGAATATCATTATAGCGCTGGGTATTTGCTTAACAAACCTTAGCGCTGCTCAAAGCAATGCTTACCGAAAGGTCTTGGCGACACCTCCGGGGGAAGATATAGCCTTCGCCGAATTTTGTGCAGCCTGCATAACTCCCATGCACTTAAATATTCGATCTGAGCAACTTCTATCAGGTAATCCTGAGGCTGTGGAGGCTATGTTGAACACAGGGATGGTTCCGACTCATTCAGAGGTAGTAGCTTTTTATAAAAAATTTGGTAATAACGGTTCGTATAAACTTGTTAAACAGGCTTACTTAAAGAGATCCCCAGATTTTCTTCGCGGCTGTGGACGTGCTTTTCGAAACATGTATTTAACAGGTAAGGAAAGCTTGGTGGATGCATTTGCTTGGTAAAACTTTGTAGGAATTATTTTATTATGAAAGCCTTATTTTTTTCTTTTATGTTGTTGTTGAGCTTGCCTTTGAGTTATGGCTTTGCTCAGGAAAATGCTTCTGATGCTAATGAGCTAACATCATATTCTGTTGAGGATTTTCTTAGGGGAACCGGTAGATATGTTGCAGTGTCGAAGGAGCTATTAAGTTTAAACACTACTATAGAACTTAAGACTTTTTACAACCGGCTTTCTTGGCGAGATAGAGAGAGTGAGGCTGTAAAAACTCGCCTGTCTCAGATCTTAGCTGCCACCATCGGGTATTATTGCCTTACACATGACGAATATGGATCGCTCCCACAGCTAATGAAATGGCTTTACCAGGTAGTCGGAGTGAGGGTGAGGCTAGCAAATTTTTTCGGCATAAAGCCTCTTAATTTTTATCTTTATACTTTAGGTAGTGCTAATGAAGTTGAACAAGCGGAATATCATGAGGCCTTTATAAATGCCGCTAAAGATAATAACTTAGAGATAGTAAATGATCTTATCGACTTGGTTGAGAGTGATGATAAGGGTTCTTACTCTAGATATCTCAATATGAATGATGGTGAGTTATTTAAATTATTGACTAAACCCAGGAGCTATGGTGCCGCTACTAGAATACAAAACTTTCTAGATAGAAATAAGCGACTAAGAGCCTCTTTTTATGCTCCAGAGGCGCAGGCTTTTGAAAGCTTGTGGAATGACCTTACTAGCACCGAGAAGCAAGACGAATCGGTTAGACTGCAAGCATCGAAAGAATTAGCCAATGCAGTGAGAATTGTTATAACTGATGCTATTCAAGATAAGGGTGATGCACAGGAAAACGCCCATCATTTGTATCACCGTCTGGCTATCAGGGTGCCTCTTAAGTTATTCAGACGCGAGGCATCCATCGCATACTATATGGACGAACTTGGCGGTCACTATGTGAGTGATGAAGAGTATTTAGAAATCTTTCTACTGATAGCAAATAGAAAGTATATTGATGTTGGACCGGAATTTTTTATTCAACTAGCCGAAAGGCACGGCGGCAAACCCTTCTCCCACTATTTAAAGATGGACGGAGGAAAACTTCAGAATGCTATTTTTAGAAGCAATGATATCTCGTTTATTAGGCAGGCATTGGCGGCGGGTGTTGCTCCTAGTGGCAAAAATATGCTAGCAGCATATGTAAATTTTGGGCGTAATGGAACTCGCGATGAACGGGAACTATATGATGAGATGGAACGGGCCTACCTGGATGAAGCAAAAAAATCAAAAATTCCAACTTGGTGTGTGGGCTTATTTCACCGATTCTCGTTATCTGTCGTAAAAACAATATCTAAATGATAACTCCGTTTTCTAAAGGAGAGGGTTAAAATGAGAGGCATGTTTTTTTATTTATTTGTGATGTTCGCTCTTAATCTTTCGGGGGATGCCTTTTCTGATGACGAGCCGAAAGAGTACCCTCTCGTTTCAGTAGAAAGATTTAAAAAATATACTAGGCCGTTTACATTGCGGGCCCATGCATTATGCAAGTTTTCTGAGTGGACTGTTTTCCTGGCCCACTGGAACCAGCTTCTAGAAGGTGACAGGCAAAGTCCTGAGATTCAGGAACGTGCTTCTCTAATGCTATTAACACTCATTGAACGACAGAAGGATAGCAATCTAACCTCCTATGACTCGGCAGTTATAATTGGAAAGCTGTATGACCTAGGTATTCGGGTGCCGCTATCTTGGTTCTCAAGTTTAGAGACGATGCATTATTATATCTATACTCATCGTGCGCGTGAAACTAATCGGGCTGAGTATCAGTCTGCGCTTGTGAAAGCCGCTAAGGATGGCTCGGTTGAGCGCACCAAGTATTTGATAGGGCTAATCAATAATAACGATGTAGGCTCTTATTCAGAGTATCTTCTAATGAATAATAAAGAGCTCCTAAAAGCTAGCTTCAACTCAGGTTCTTCAGATTTGGAAAACCTAATATTAGTAGATGGAACTGTATCTATAGAGCTTGCTCGAGTTATTAAAGAGGCTTTTGCTAAAAGTAGAGTTGGCAAGATAAAGAAGCTTGTTAGGTATTTCACGTCGGCTTGTTTACTAAAGTTTAAATGATATTTTTACGGCATTGAAACTGGTAGCTTTTGCTCTAAAAGCTTAGAAAGACTCCCATCATAGCTTAAATAAATACACCTTATAACTAATTGAAAATATTAGTTAAAATCGCTATTATTACCGATATTTAAAGCCTTTGACTTAAAAACCGATAAGATACCTAGGAGTTTTCGAGCTATTTAGGGAAGTTTGATGAGTAAGCTATTAACAAAACTGTCGATCGCCGCGGGGTTAACTGTGCTAGTGGCTTGTGGTCGAGATGCCAAACCAGTTCCTACTAACAATAGCTTGACCGCTGATGGTACGATTGTGGAAGTCCCCTGTGACAATACAACCTGCGAGCCAGTGCCTTTGATCATCACTGCAGACCCGATTCGTAATGGTGCCTTGTACGGAACTCTTGACAATATGGTCCCGTGGACCATCAGAGGGTTTAGTCAGGGCGGCAGCAAGAGAAACATCCAAATGAAAGCATATAACCCGCCCCGTGGAGGCGAGTTTATTGGTCAAAATAGCCTAAGTATCACAGTTCAATATGGTCAGGGTGTGATGGAGCCAATCCAGAGTACTCAAACGCAACCGATTCAAGTCGTGTTACGAGATGTCAGCCGTTGTCAGTTTGACTACCGGAATAATCCCCAGAACAAGGCAAAGTGCAGTAACTTGGATCAGAAAGGCCTTGGAAAATACGAGCAACCTGCTTCGATCCCGTGGGTGATAGGACTGGGCGATCCCAATTCTTATACAGACCCAACGTTTTCTCAAATGCCCAACCAGAAGCTTGGTGCAAACTCCGGTATGACCGGCTGTTTGAACGGTTTTGCCAGTGGCGGCCTATCTGGTATTTTATCAGGTAATATCTTGGGTGGGATCTTAGGTGGCACTGTTGGGTGTATAGGTAACTCCACTCAAACTCTTGGACAATAACTAACTGCCCGCGTTAGAAGTACCTTCCCAATGCGAAACCCAATCATCCCCAGCGAACCTTAGTGAGCGTCGGGGATCTTAGGTAGTTCCAAAAGATTCCCAACGCAGCTGCGCTGCTGGGAATGACATAAATCGTACAAATTTAAGTAATGTCATCGTGGCATTTTTCTCTGCGGCCTTGCTTGTCATCCCCAGCGAACCTTAGTGAGCGTCGGGGATCTTAGGTGGTTCCAAAAGATTCCCAACGCAGCTTGTGCTGCTGGGAATGACATAAATCGTATAAATTTAGGTAATGTCATCGTCGCACTTTTCTCTGTGGTCTGGTCTGAGAAGTTTAACAGCGTGTAGTATCTTTGAAGTATTCACCACGCAACTGGTATTTGTTGGAGTGTGGTTGCTGCTTAGATTTTTCTAAAGCTTTATTTGAACATAGTAAATAATGAAATACCTTATGGCTTTTACCATTGCTTTGGGCGGTGGGTCTTCCGACAATCACTTGTGAGGGCTGTTTTATCCAAGTTATGTCTAAGAGCTGAGGGCTCACTAACATGTAACTAGACGAGCCCAGACGGCGCCTCTCAATATCCAAGTACTTGTCTATTGCCAATTGCTCACGGGGGGGCTGCCACTCTGATTCGCTGTAGCACCAATCACGGTCGTCTTTAAACATTGGACATGGGTTGTTATGGTTACACGGGTAAACGGTCTGCAAGCCTTGATCGCGACAAAATTCACGAAAGTTCATCATAAATTTGGCATGGGACGGCACTGAGCTGTCAATTGAGGTAACCGCGAAAGCTAGCTGTTTTTTTATGAGCTGTTCGATCATCATACACAACGCTTTCATCTCTTTGGGATTTCTCTGGATTTCGTTTAGTAAATAACCGAGTTGAATAACGATGCAAGACGATTTGTCAAAGTCCTGGGCTAGTAACTTCTCGGCGTATTCTTTTACGAACAGCCGACCGGTTATAATTCTCTTATTCGGTAGGTGTGAAAAGTTTTCTTCAATGATCGCTTTTGCTGAGTTCAGAAATTCTTTCTGTCTATCGACTAGATCAATGGTCACCGACTTTGGCGTGGCCTTAAACCTCGAGATTAAATCTAACATCCCTAAGGTTAGCGCTCCAGTACCGCAACCAAGGTCCACTAGGTGAATATGGCTGAAATTTTTAAAACCATCGAACAACTGGTGGCGCTGGTGGCTGCGGATCAGCATAGCCTGGTAGCGTGCAATATTTGGTAAATGAAAACCTAGTAAGTAGGCGATGACCTCTCTTTTGGGTGAGTTTAGATACTGGCCGATTTGCGAGCGCTCTTGGTTAAAAATTGACCAAAGCTGTGCTACGTCAGACCTAGATTCTCGGATCAACGCATCGATTATTTGATCTGAAGCCGCCGCTTTTTTATTGAAGCCTCTAGGGACTTTTCCTAATTTAATTAAAGATCTACGCCAACCTTTAAGTAGATCGGTGCTAAGCTTTAATGCATCGGGGTTAGACGGTTTAGGGTTTGGTTTCATAAGCTCAAGGGAGTATGGATTTCATAGACGATCAGTGTTAGGTTAAAGCTTTTATTTTACTGCATAAAATTATCAGAAACCGAGTATCATAGTAATAACGGAAACTACTAGGTGAAATATGCAATCCTCTGATTCGACTCGTAAACTTCATATCGGCAAACCTGCCTGGCTCAAATCTAAGATTCCAGGTGGAGAGCGGTTTCTTAAGATTAAGAAAGATCTTCGCGAAAAGAACCTCTTTACCGTTTGTGAAGAGGCTAAGTGTCCTAATATATCTGAGTGCTGGAACCATGGAACGGCGACCTTTATGGTTCTAGGTGATACCTGCACCAGGGCTTGCAGATTTTGTAATGTCAAGACTGGAAACCCAGAGGGGCAGTTGGACTCCGAAGAACCCGCAAAAGTAGCCAAAAGCGCTGCCATTATGGGGATTAATTATGCCGTTATCACTATGGTCGATAGAGACGACCTATCTGATGGGGGAGCCGCGCATCTTGGCAAAGTGGTGCGAGAAGTAAGAGAGGCCTGCCCAGGTATCGCGATTGAGCTGCTTACCGGTGATTTTCATGCCAATGAGGCACATATCCGGTCAGTCTTAGTTGAGCAGCCAGAAGTTTTTGCTCACAACTTGGAAACGGTAGAAAGGTTGAGTCCGAGGGTTCGTGACGCCCGCGCCAGCTACCGACAAAGTTTGGATGTGCTTCATAAAGTTAAAAAGCTTGCTGATTATCCGGTCCTTACTAAAAGTGCTTTAATGCTTGGTCTGGGTGAGGAAATAGTAGAGGTAAAAAAATCACTGCAGGATATGCGAGATCATGATGTGGATTTTATTACGATAGGTCAGTATTTGCGCCCCTCTAAGCGGCACTTATCTATCAAACGCTTTGTACCACCTAAAGAATTTGACGAATTGGCTGATTTTGCTCGGAGCATAGGTTTTAAGGCTGTTGCTTCTGGGCCATTGGTTCGCAGCTCGTACCGGGCGGGTGAGTTTTATAAGCAAGCTGTTGGCGAGCGGAGTTCAACGTGAGTTTTTGGCGTTCTGTCTTAATTAGCATTGCCGAGTTTATGGTTCGTGTGGTTATTTGCTTGCCAAATATGTTACTGAGCTTCCTCGCTAAATTGTTGGCTCGTTGCTACGGATTAATGGCTGCCAAGGAACTGAATCAGCTATTTAAAAATATCGATAAAGTTCTAGGCTTGCCTAGGCATAGTTTTTTTGCAAAAAGCTTTGCCAATCAGGTCGTTTACTTCCAGTTTCTAAATGCCTTTGAGAGCCTAAAGGTTATATTCGGCGGTCAAAAGGTCATCATTGATGGCTTAGGTGATTATCGAGAGGTTTTGAGCAGAGCTATTGCGATGGACCGAGGTTTGGTGATAACGACTGCCCATATTGGTAGTTGGGAGTTGCTTTCGAAATATACCGCGGAATTGTTATCAGATAGAAGGTTAGTTGTACTTGCTAAACCAGCTCGGCAGCTATGGGTAACAGCACTACTAGAACGTCTGAGGGGTCGATCTAAGGTCGATGTTCTTTGGCAAGGTTCCAAATCACTTACGCGGGACATGTTACAAACTCTAAAATATGACAAAAATGCACTGGGTTTTGTTATGGACCAGAAGCCGAAGGGAAGGGTTGGGACAGCGGTAGAGTTTTACGGACATCACGCTGAGTTTGTCAGAGGCCCAGCGCAGATTGCTACAAAGACCGGGGCGCCGGTTATATCGGCGTTTTGTGTACGTATCGCTCCAATGCACTACAAAGTAGTGTTTTTCGATACCGTTACCGAGTCATCGAATTTCCCGGAGGAGGAATTGACTAAGGTGATGGCTCAAAATATTGAGGATATGATAAAAATGTATCCTGAACAGTGGTGTTGGAACTATAAGCGCTGGAAGTTTCCCGCCTAAGTTGTGCCGATTTTAGGGATTATTTCTTGTGCTTTTAATGATATATATAAAGTAAGTTTTTCTATGTTCATAATTTCGGGTTGGAGTCGGTTCTAAACCAGGGAGTAAAGTATATGAGTCAGCCGCATTGTACACCTTATCCAGATTATTTTGATGTCTCTAGTTTGTTGACCGAAGAGCAACGCTTGGTGGAGAGCTCGGTACGTGAGTTTATTCGCAACGAAGTAGAGCCTGTTATCACTGAACACTACCGAGCTGAAAGCTTTCCCACTGATTTAATTAAAAAGTTGGGAGAAATGGGACTGCTGGGCTCTAACCTTAGTGGTTATGGACTACCGGGTATGGACGGAATCTCTTATGGCTTAGTTATGAAAGAACTTGAACGTTGTGACTCAGGCCTTCGTAGCTTTGCTTCTGTTCAGGGTGCTTTAGTGATGTATCCAATTCATGCTTTTGGCAGTGAGGAGCAAAAAGAAAAGTGGCTGCCGAAATTAGGTTCTGGGGAAGCAGTCGGCTGTTTCGGATTGACCGAGGCTGATGGTGGCTCTGATCCGGGAGCTATGAAAACTAACGCGGTTGACAAAGGTGATCACTGGCTTTTGAATGGGTCCAAGATGTGGATTACTAATGGTAACTTGTCCCAGGTCGCAGTTGTTTGGGCTAAGGTTGGTAATGATGTTCGAGGCTTTGTTGTACCAACTGACCTTGACGGATTTACCGTGAAGAAAATGAGTGGTAAATTGTCGCTTCGAGCTTCTGTAACCTCAGAGCTTTATTTCGATAATGTTAAGCTGCCGAAGGATGCGATTCTACCTAAAACTACGGGGCTAAAGAATGCGCTGATGTGTTTGACTCAGGCGCGTTATGGCATTGCATGGGGTGTGATTGGTGCGGCTGAATGCTGCTTTGATGAGGCAACCAATTATGTACAAGATCGTATTTTATTCGACCGTAAGCTTGCATCGTTTCAGTTGATTCAACGCAAGCTTGCTTTAATGTGTACCGAAATTACCAAGGCTCAGCTTCTTGCGCTTAGACTTGGCCAATTGAAGGAAACTGATGAGTTAGCCTTTGGCCATGTAAGTATGGCTAAGCAAAATAATGTTGAGATGGCTTTGAACTGTTCTCGGATGGCTAGAGATATTCTTGGCGCTAATGGTATTGTAGATGAGTATAAATCTATGAGGCATATGTGTAACTTGGAAACGGTGTATACATACGAGGGCACTAACGATATTCATTTGCTAATTGTGGGTCATCAGATCACTGGCATTCCCGCGTTTGGAGGTTAGTCTTATATGTTGGCTCGTCTTCTACTAATCATATGCGCGTTTGGCTGTAAGCCGTTGAAAGAATCTCAGTCGCTTAGTGTTGAGCAGCTTATTCCTAAACGAGTCGATAAGAGCGAGAATATTGCAACGGTTAAATGGGGTACCGTGGACTTTGATCAAAGCGGTACACTGATTAATAGCTTAGTCCTTAGTCTGGATTATATTGGCGGTGCTCCGCACTCCGGGTCTAAACCAAAATGCTTGAGCCCAATGAAAGGCCGAATTGTTCTCGGACGAATTAAATGTTTCAAAGGGGCGAAAGAAGAGATCTCCTTAAATATTTCTCATGTTAATCAGGAGTGTTATACCGACTCGACTGCGAAAAAGGTTGAAGCAGAAACCGAGTTAATATTGCCTGGGTGCCAGAAAGCCACGGTATATGGCTTTAAATTTGAGCCAGTTATCAGAGTCGATATCGAATAGGTGCTGCGGGCTTTTTTTACCCCAAGCTATTGGTGGCTTTTAGCTCAGATAGGTGCGACAATATATCCGTACATATAGTTTAAATAAGAACATAAGGAGGTGTCATGAAATACATGTATTTGTTTGGAGCATTGCTTTTCTCTTCTGTTTCATTCGGGGAGACGTTTAATAAAACAGTAAACCTTAGTCCTTTTAACCTTAAGTGGATGAATCACGAAGTAGCCGGTACGTATTATAGAAGCTCTGATCATCCTAATGCAGTTTTTGTAGTAGAAGCTTATTTTAGAAACTGTCCTTATTGTAATGACAATGCTCATAATGTCGATGCATTGAAAGACCACTATTCAGATAATGACTTGGTTCAAGTTTTAGATGTCAGCTCAGATTGTAGCAATCGTGATTATCGTGACTGGATTGCTGAGCATAACCCGAATCACCCAGTACTAAACGACTGTAATTGGGAGGTCTTAGGTCCACTGGGAATTACCGGAATGCCAACTGCCGTCGTTTTAGACTGCAACCTTAATGAGTTATACCGTACTGGCGGTACTTGGGACTCATGGGAGATTCGACGGCTACGCAATGTCATTGACCGTCAATTGGCAGCTGGCTGCGAATAATTTCTTCCTTCTTCTAAGACAGGCCCAACCGCATTGGTTGGGTTTTTTTTTATTAAGCGACCTATTGGGTGTCTAAACAGCGTCCTGCCAACCTAACAATACGATATTTATCAAGTTTGCAAATTTATCTGACTATACAGTTTGCCTAGTCTGATTTACCTAATTTTATCCTTATAGTTTGTCGAATCTTGGTCGATATAGATGAGGTAGGGAATTCTCCTGAGGGTGAGGTCAGATTGGAAGAGTCGCAGCCCAATAAGCTTGTATTAGCAAATAAATTGATATTTGTGCATCGCTACGAAGAGGCTTATCACATCTTGACAGAGCTTATAGAGGGCTCCGATGACGATGGAATGCTTCTACCGCAGCTTAGACGTATTGAATTAGCTGCTAAGCTTAAAAAACTATCCCATCTACAAAAGCAATTTCGAAAAAAACTTGAGCTCGATCCTGACAACCTTGAACTAACTATTTGCTTACTGATGATAGATCAGTTAGGCGAGTTTATTGAACCTGAAGAAGCTATTGAGCAGTACAAAAATATTTTAAACGACGATCCAACGAATGCTGCGGCGTTCTATGGCATCGGTTTCAGCTTAGAAATGATGGGTGATCTTGAACGAGCTATTTTTAACTATGAAGAAAGCATTAGGTGCGACTCAAACTGGTATCCCAGCTATTTCGGCCTTAGTCAGCTTAATTATCAGTTGGGGAACGCAGAAGAGGGAGATAGCTATTTTTATCAGTTTGAGCAAGGCGCCCCTTATAATGTCTATGGTAACTTTGAAACCCATCGTGACCTTTGCCAAGAGTTTTGTGATAAAGAGAGGTATGATGATGCCGAAGTGGCTGTTACGACCCTTGGTGAATGGTGGGTCGGGCATCGAGGTCATTGTCCTTCAGAAGTAAAAATTTATGAAAATTTTGCTATTGCAGAAATTAAACGGCTGAAAGGTGATGAACGATCCTGTGACCTTTACCGAAGTGCGGGACTAAACCTTTGCGACAAGGTTCTGGGCGATGATCATGCTGAAGAGGGAATCTTATATTACGTCGCAAAAATCCTCGAAGAGTATAATGAGTTAGAGTATGCCTTGAAGTTTTATCGTAAGACCCTTCAGAGCTCGAAAGTAAATCAAGCGATGATTCAAAAAATTGGTGGCCAGTTTTTATCAACTGGACGCTATGAACTCGCCCGTGAGCTCTTCGAAGATGCATACCACGTCTTTCCTGACAACCCAGAGATTAGGTTTTGTCTTTTGATAAGCAAACTAAGGCTGGCTGAGGTTGATGTGGAAAACTATTTACTAAGTAAAGAGCGACTGAAACACCTTGTCGCCTCTGACTCTGACCGGGTGGAAATTCTTTCATTGCTCCACAACTTATTAGCCCAGTTTAAAGATGACCCCGAAGTACACTATCAGTTAGGCGATCTGTACTTAAGGATGGAAAACATTGATCGAGCTTTTCAACACTACCAGAATATGTATGATTTAGACGGAAGTGCCAAAGTAACTGCGCTTAGATTTGCATCTTTCTTGATGCATAGAGGCGATCCTCAGAAGTCTCTTTCTATTTTAGAGCGCATTGAGCGAGATGGCGATCTTACTGACGAGGATACCATAGAGGTTAATTGGCTTAAGGCTAGTTACTTTGCTCGCACTGAGGACTACGAAAAATCTCAGGAGTATCTTAATAAGGTTACCTGCCGAGACCCGTGGAATGTATCTTATTTAGTTCAGGAAATTATTAATAAAACTTTTATGGCTCCTGTGAAAGATGACCTTAAACAAATCGACTCTGTGACAGAGAACCTTAAAAATATGGATGAACGATCGCTGGACTGGCAGGAGTTTGATAGTTTAACAAAAAAATTTGATGACCTAATGGTGTATGACCTTTGTTATGTACGTGAAAAAGTACGCTACCTATACTCTGATGGTGATCAACAGGCACTTTTATCTCTAGTCGATGCTGTCAAAAAATTTGACCCTAAGCAAGGAACTTTTGATTTCATCCGTTTGATCAATACAAATTTTGACAGTCCTTTGGTTTATTGGGCGCTCGGTGTTATGTATAAAGAGCTATGGCAGCTAGAAGTAGCTCGGATGTGGCTGGAGCAGACTATAAATCACCCGGATGTAACCGACGCGCTACGCGCTAAGTGCTATGTGGAAATTGCTGATTGCTGTGTGTGGATGAGTAAGGAGCTAAATAATGCAGTCGAATTTGGCAAAATGGCTTTAGATATGGGGCTTGCCAAGGACCACCAAGCCCTAACTGTGCTTAGTCACGCATATATTAAAACCGGTCAAATTAAACGAGCGGAGAATTATTTGAGTCTAGATGACAATGAGTCAGATAGCATAGAGCATAGGTTTTTAAAAGGCTTGCTTGAATACCGTAATGGCTCTAAGAAGCTCGCAAATAAAATATGGAAACCACTGCTTACCGTCAAGTCTGATAGCATTCGTATTCATAATATTAAGCAGGAGATTTTAAGGTTCTATTTTGATGGTGAGCCTTATTTGAACGTGAATTGATGACCAGAAACCTAGAGTTACTTACCTTTAATTGGCTTTAGCTAATAAATTTTTTCTTAAATATTTACCACTAATCTAATGTCAGATGCATTGCTGTCGCACTGTATTTATGTATTCTTCTAAGTATAACTCTTGGAGTGATTGACTCATTTTATGCTCATCTCTATAATTGTAATGGAGTTATCTAAGTTTTTTAAAGTAAATGAATGACCCATAAAATGAATAGTACAAAAGAAAATCATGAACCCTTTAGCAGAGTATTACTTGTAAATCAGTCTTTTTACCCGGACGAAGCAGCGACCGGGTTATTCTTTTCCGATTTAGCTAAGTATCTAGTAGAGAATGGCTTTGATTTAGATGTGATCACTGGTAGAGGTGGTTATAAGAACTCAAGCTTGAAGATGTCGAAAGCTGAGGTTTGGGAGGGTGTGCGTATTTCTCGGTGTCGTAAATGGCAGCCGAAGTTCGAAAATCATATATCTAGAGCAATCGGATTTATTACTCAATTGCTGTCTATAACTTTGGCTTTAATGCGTCATAGAAAAGTCGGCCTGATAGTTGTGGGGACTTCTCCTCCGTTTGTTTTTCTTCCTATTTGGCTAGTCGCAAAGATTCGAGGTATACCGGTCATTATCTGGAACATGGATGTTTTCCCCGATGTATTATCTTCCATGAAGGTTTTAAGTCGCCATAGTATATTATTTCGGTGTCTTAGTAGAGTAAGGAAGTTTGTTCTTAACCGAAGTAATAGAATTGTTAGCTTAGGGTCGAGCATGACGGCTTACCTAATAAGAATTGGTATCGACCAAGCCAAGATATCGACTATCCCTCTTTGGTCTCCAGACTATGATGAACAGGTCCCTTTCGATTATACTGCAGCGTGGCAACTGTCAGGAAAGAAGGTCATTTTATACTCTGGAAATTTGGGTCAGGCGCATCGATATAAGTGTATTTATGATGCGGTTTTACAGTTAAAGGATGATGCAATTATTCAGTTTGTTATTGTCGGATCTGGTGCGGGGTATAGTAAGTTAAAGAGTCTTTGCGAGCATTCTGGGCTCAGAAACGTTTCTTTTTATAGCCACCAACCCTTTTGCCAAGTGGTCAGCCTATTGAAATCTGCCGATATACATTTAGTCACTATGAAGGACTCTTTTGAAGGCTTGGTTATACCGTCGAAAATCTATGGAATTGCCCATAATGGTGGCGTTGGTCTGTTTGTTGGGCCTGAAAGTGTTGTGCTGCCTAAGGGGTTCAGAAGGTCGACCAGTAAGACACTCGCACATGATATATTAGAATTAACCTCTTCCAAGGAAGCTAATAATGAAGGGTTTTCCAACCGAGCGACATCTCTTGAAATGTTGCATCAACTTATTTTGCTAGAGGTGAGTGGTTCACATGCCTCGAAAGATGGAGATAGATATGGCTGAAGGATATCGCTACTGCAAGGAAAGAGACCAGTCTCGGTATAATGTCGGTGACTATAAACCAGGTAGAAGTAAACCTATTTGTGTTTTTTGGTATTTTATCTCTTTATTTTTTTTCGAAAATGGATGGTTTCCCTTATATTCTCTTAAGCTAAACTTACTGCGAGCTTTCGGAGCTAAGGTAGGTAAAGGTGTCGTTATTAAACCCCATGTAAGAATCAAGTATCCTTGGCGGTTGGCAGTTGGCGATTATGCTTGGATTGGACAAGGCGTATGGATTGATAATCTCTCAGATGTCGAGATAGGCTCGCATGTTTGTGTATCTCAGGGAACCTATTTTTGCACAGGAAGCCACGACTGGCGTAGTGAGGATTTTGAGTTAATTACTCGAAAAATTGTTGTTGAGGACTTTGCCTGGATCACAGCTTTTTCAGTTTTGCTAGGGGGCACTAAGGTTGAACGATGCCGAGTCTATTCCTCTAGGTAAACTTTCGTTTATTGTAAAAACGCCGAAAATTAAAGAGAATTTTATAGTATTTTTTATTTTAGGATATTCCATTTAAAGTTTATGTGTGGCATTCATGATATTATGTATTTGTCCCCTAAATTCGGGTGCGTATGTCTACGACAAACATCAAGCTTGATAAATTTTTTATTGCTCCAGTAGAAACAGTGGGCAGTAGATTGTTGATGGTGATAACCGCTGTCGGCGGGTTTATTTTTTTTGTAATAGAATCCGCTCAAGAGCTTGTAAAAAAACCTGTTAGGTTTACTGAGATCATCCGGCAAATGGAGTTTATTGGCAACCAATCTCTAGTGATTATTATTATGTCAGCCTTTGCCATCGGATCAGTCTTCGGCCTACAGGTCGGCATGGTTTTTAAGACCTTTAGTGCTGAAGGTCAGATGGGTATTGCTACTGCGACTGCTTTGACTAGAGAACTAGCACCTATGATGACTGCTTTTTTGATTACTGGTAGGGCTGGGTCCGCGGTTACGGCTGAGATTGCTACGATGAGAGTTAATGAACAAGTCGATGCTATGGAGTCGATGGGAGTCAGCCCAGTAAATTACCTGGTCGTTCCTAGGCTAGTGGCATCTATGCTCATGGTGCCGATACTGTCGGGCATTTTTGTTTTTATCGGGGTATTAGGTAGTTTTCTAGTTGGGACACTTATTTTTAACGTAGACGAGGGACTTTATTTTTATAAAATCACAGACCAGCTAGTTTACCGAGATGTTATGATGGGCTTGGAAAAAGCCTTCTTGTTTAGCATTGTGATAGCTTTGATTGCATGTAGATTCGGGCTGCGCGCAAGTGGTGGCGCAAAAGGGGTTGGCCAAGCGACAACCAATTCAGTTATTACGATATTGCTAGTGATTTTGCTACTTGATTTTGTGTACACATTTTTTCAGATAGCGATTTAGGACATGATAAAGTTTGAGAATGTTTTTAAAGCGTTTGGTAGTAATAAGGTTTTAAATGGCCTGGATGTCGCTATTCCTGAAGGTCAAATAACTTTTATAGTTGGGAAGTCTGGCGAAGGGAAATCAGTAACTATCAAACATATTATGGGCCTGCTTAAGCCAGATAAAGGTAGGGTTGTTGTTGAGGGTGACGATATTACTGGTTACGATAAGCATCAAATTAGAGAGTACCGAAAAAAGTTCGGCATG
>JANQHA010000272.1 GCA_028282865.1 Oligoflexales bacterium | reverse complement strand
CGCCTCAGACCCATCGTACAAATATGGAAATTCTCTAAAAACCTCAATCCGCAAAGCCGCTAAGTCCTTCATAAAGGGTTTTAACTCACTTCCAGAAATTTTTTTAAAAGACACATCCATGGAAAAGCGTTGTAGTTGATTTCATATCTGATGTCTATTATGTTCCATAACTCACAGGAGGAAGGTATGAATTCAATTGAAATTATAACAGGTTACTACAACTACTTTAATACGCGAGACTGGGACGGCATGCTTAGCTTACTCGATGACAATATTGCTCACGACATCAACCAAGGAAACCGCGAGATAGGAAAAAAGGCATTTTCTAACTTTTTAAAAGTCATGGATGACCACTACAGTGAGCAAGTCAAGGACCTTATCGTCATGTGCCATGATGGTGGCATCAGAGCCGCTGCTGAATTTACCATCGAAGGGACCTATAAAAAAAGCCAACCGGGCCTTCCTGCGGCCAAAGGACAGTCCTACAGACTACCTGTGGGCGCGTTCTTCGAAGTAAATAACGGGCTTATCAGCAGAGTTACCAATTACTATAATTTAGAGCATTGGATTCAGCTAGTTTCTAACGCCTAAACTGAAAGTCGGTCATTCTATATGACACCTAATCAGCTAGTTGGGTTGATTGCGCCATAGTACTCCCCTTAAGATCTCGAGGAACTATATCTAGCATGTCAGACTCAGCGATTTTCTTGTTAGACTCGCTGAGGTCTAGTTCTTCAAACTTACGGGCGGTTACTAGGAGTCGACTTTCAAAACTACCTACAGCTTTATTATAAGTTTTTACAGTTGAGTCCAATTTACTACCAATCTCAGAAAAGTGGCCACTTAAGTCGGATATTCGGCTATATAACTGCCTTCCAAGCTCCGAAATCACCTTTGCATTTCCAGATAGCCGCTCCTGACGCCAACCATATGCTACTGACCGAAGAAGAGAGATGAGGGTTGTTGGTGTTGCGAGGATAACTTTCTGGGCTACGCCGTACTCTATAAGACTAGGATCTTGCTCCAGCGCTGCGCTAAAAAATGGTTCGCCAGGTAAAAACATAATCACAAACTCTGGCGCCGCCTCAAATTGATCCCAGTAAGCCTTTTGACTGAGTTGTTGAATATGGCGCTTTACTTGAGCGGCATGGTCGGTCAAGTGCTTTAGTTTGGTCAACTCATCAGGGCACTCCGTTGCCTCAAGGTACGCTGATAGAGGAGCTTTTGAATCGACAACCACAGATTTATCACCAGGAAGTTTGATAAGCATGTCTGGTCGAAGCACCTGACCCTGCTCTCCCTTGATGCTGGGCTGCTCATAAAAGTCGCAATGGTCGAGCATTCCCGCCATCTCAACAACCCGCTTTAATTGAATTTCCCCCCAGCGCCCACGAGTATTTGGAGCTCGCAGAGCCTTGACTAAATTCGAGGTTTCCTTACGCAGATTATCTTGCGACTCCAACATTGCCTGCACTTGCTGCCTAAGCCCGGAGTATGCACCTACACGGTCTTTCTCCACCTGCGCAATTTTCTCGTCTACTTTCTCTAAAGATTGTGCAATAGGTTTTATAAGCTCTGAGAATTTATCTTCGCGTCTTTGCAATTTAGACTCAGCCCCATCACTTAACTTGCTAAAAGTAGACTCCGCCAAATTTAAAAAAATCTCGTTATTCCTCTGCAAGGCTTCTTTGGACAAAGAGCCAAACATATCTCGAAGCTTTTGCTCCGATTGCTCTAGATGGTTAATGCGAGTTTGGTTTAGGCTTCTCTCGCTAGCTAACTGATTTTCTAAGGCATCATTTCTCTGCCTTAGCTCCATTATTTTTAGCCTATAGCTACTTCGGGCACTCAAAAACCAGAAAAGCAAAACTCCAAAAACAAGAGTAAAGAATAATATACTTGAGATAAAGACAAGCGACACTAGTAAGCCCCTCGAGATTGGACATTTACTAAATCATTAGCAGATTATGAAAGAAAATGCACCTTGTCGATCAATCAAAATTTGTCGCCAAGAGTCCGGTAAAACCTAGCTCGACGCTGTTGCTCGGCAAAGTAGGGCTTTAAAGAAGGCTTAGATATTGCCACAGCTTGGCTGAATGCCTGCTCTGCGGCGACATAGCTCTCTAGCTGAATAAGCCTAATACCTAAAAATTTATACCACTCTACCTTAAAAGTATCAGCATACGAATCGCTAAGCGGAGTTCTTAGGTAAGTAAGTAACGTTGATTCGTTTAATATCTGCCGATCCCCCTTTCGCAGCCTAAGATAGGTCGCCAACCAAGGCTCTGAGCCTCTGGCAGTAGGGGTGTCAGTACGCCAGCCTGCCAAGTACTTTCTCCACTCTAGGGCCTCATAGGTCGGAAATTCCCTCTCAATGCCCATTCTCGCCTGGATTTGTCGAATAAGGCCATTACCCAGGTATTTAGCGTTAGAGAATTTTTCTAAGGCCTGCAAAAGACTTATGCTAGCTTCACTGCCGTCTACGAGCCTCGTTAAATCGGACTCCTTGATCGCAATTTCAATATCTTCAATAGACTTTGGCGGCCAAATCCTAGCCCTAGTTAAGGCGTCTCGCCACGTTATAAACCTGCCCTTCCGGTAATTTCGGTACTTCGCCATTTTTTTTATTTCATCTGACCAAAAAGCTAACTGCGCATAGCGGTCATTCTTATCGAGGTGTACTCGCCACGGCCAGTACTGAGTATCCGGATCCCAACCTATAGGTTGCCGAAGGCGAAGAAAAACGCTGGTCTCTCTAGGCTGACGAAAATCGGCTTTGCTGTGTGGACAGCGATCTCGTAAAACTCCCGGATACCTATACAAAGCTTCGGTAAATAATTCGTTTTGGTTATGATCATAGTTTTGTAGGACAAAATCTCGCCATTTACGCAGAGTATTTATCTGAGAAGCTCCAAACACCCTTTGCCAGTTTTTACCCGCATAAATCATTTTTACTTTCTCAATTCCGTAATGATCTTTCAGAAATAAGATGATCGAGCCCGCAACAGTATACGCTCTTCGACCAGACTCTTTCCAGAACATAGGGGAAAACAAATCACCGACATCTGGCAGCCTACCGCTACGTATAAGGGCTGCAGAACCCTGGTGCAAGCTGATTTGCCGATCTTCCGGCGCCAAAGCCACTGCTAAACCCTCGGTAAAAGCCATATTAGGATGGAAACCCAACCCATAAAAACCGATGTCAGAAGATAAAGCATGGACTAATTCATGCCTTAAAGTAGGGTGAGGTGACGACCTTAAAGTAATATGTATAGATGGAGTATAGATATCAGTTACATCGGTGGTTCCAGCACCAAACCAAACTTTCTTTAATCTCTGGTTGGGATATATGTAGACCTTCACAAAAGGAGCATTTGGAAAAAACTGTCTCAGCTCAGTCACGTGAAAAAGGGTTTCTTTAAATAGGGACCTTATTTCTGACAGGCTATGCTCTGATACAATTTTGGCGGAATAGTTAAGAGAAAAGTGCTTGGAGCTCATCGTATCGGGCAAAACCGATTCAAGAGCACGCTTTCCCATACGGACACTGGGGCGAAACTCGGCAAACAATGCGATGACCAGCCATAGGGAACCCACCCCGACAGCGATCTTATATTTATAATTGGTACACATTCCGAAGACCAAGGCAAGAAGGGTGACCGCAAAAACAAAATGCGAGAACCTTGCCAATACGATTCCGCTATCGACCGCAATGAGGTTGTCGTAAATAGGCCCATGAATAAACCCAAAGAATAGCTGACTTATACGAACCTGCGGACTAAACCATATAAATAACCCCATCAGCAGAGCCATTCCCAAAAGCAGCGATACGAATGCGGCAAAAATTTTAATACGACTCCAGCCATAGCACCTAAGCCAGATCATTCCGTGATAGAGGCCGTGAGACAGTATCCAAGCTGGATATACCTGAAGCATCATCCAGAATACATAACCAGTTCTAGAGCATGGGCACAACCCGACCAAAAATACAAATAACGCAGGTAGCAAAGCAATGGCAGGTGAAATTAAAAATACCCAGTACATATCGAAAACAAAAAAAGGTGAGTAACCATTTTGATAAGGTATCATTTCGGCTGGAGTCAAAAGAGCCGAGATAGGTATCAAGGTCAAAGCTAGCACAGTGACCATCAGCGCATATTCATACTCTAAATTACGACCCGTATCGAAGAAAAACGGAATAGATGCAATGAA
>JANQHA010000269.1 GCA_028282865.1 Oligoflexales bacterium | reverse complement strand
AAAATATATGTATGAATTGAGCAAGTGATTGTAACTAAACGCTATAAATGCAAGGCCGAAAAATACTTGTTGGGAGCTACGTTTCTGAAGAGCTTCTATTGTAGCGTACTCGAAACTTTGCATGGATCTAAGACGTTTAGAAATTTTAAACGCCGAGTAAAAACATATTGAAGTTGGTATTATAAATATTGCTATACCTACTAAGCAGGTTAGATGGCGAATTTTCTGGGTATTTAAGATTTGTTCTGGGGCGGTAAGCCAGAAAACCACGAGAAAAGCTAAAGGAAAAAAATAATGGTAAAAGATCGAGATGTTTCTCCAACGCGCTGTGGTCAAAGAAAAGAATGTCATTGCACAGAGGCAGTTAAGCCAAAAAATACCTTTGAAATGATTGATAACTGAGGAGCTTAGTTCTTTAGGGTAGAAAGCCCAGTAATCCATCAGTGATAGTAATACCAAGGAAACCATGAAAAATAAGTAGGCGCTATAATCTAAAAACTTATTCCACACTAGCGCCTTCCATAGGCAAAGAATAAATAAACCAAGAAAAATTAGGGAGTATACAAAACTCTGGCCCAGTCGATTGATAGGATACAGTCTATTTAAAGATTTAGTCTGTAC
Organism: Oligoflexales bacterium; assembly: GCA_028282865.1. GTDB lineage: Bacteria > Bdellovibrionota_B > Oligoflexia > Oligoflexales > CACXFL01 > JANQHA01. The sequence goes on along the minus strand of JANQHA010000269.1, from coordinate 3,948 downwards.
TGCTTTAGATAAAAATATACCTGTCCAAAGAGTAATCGAATAAGGTCGCTTAATATGGTTAGCAAATAAGAATATTGGTTTATTTTTTTCTTTGGTTGATGATTTAGTCTTGAAGAGGGGGTAGCCTCTTCCATCGGCTTCGTAGACATCTGCGTAGTTATCACACCTACGATCAATGCAAGCAGCCACACTCCTACCACCATTAAATATCAACTTATAAAAGTCCCAATCATAATCATTCACGCGATAATACTCAGACGGAACATCAAACCCAATAATCGTGGTTTTCATCTCTTTATAGATTTTGCTCCAAACTCTCTTGTTGTATTTGCGCAGTGTCCCTCCGAAAGGCGGAGGACGTTGATTGCTAATGACCCAATCAAGATCCGGAATCTTCATCTTAACCCACCCTGGATGACGTTTACCTTCTGCTAGGGAAAGGTCTTTTATACAAGCCTCATACTTCTGTGGTAGATGAGGGGGTTTACCGTTTTCGCCACAAACTTCTTCAGCTACTCCGACATAGATTTCCGTGATGTCATAGCGGTCTTCTTTCTTAGGGAAAATGGCCTTTTTTGATAGCGCGTTATTAACGATATAAGCGATAAACCCAAGCATGATGCAAGATGCTGTGATCAGGGTGTAGGTTTGGAGTTCTTTGCGTTTTAGGATTCGTTTGATCAACGACTTCTCCAATAGTCTTTTTGTACCTATGGTTCCTTTAGAGCTTTGTAGCTGAAATGATTGGAACCTAGCCCCTATCTTTTCGGTAGATCCTAAAAAAGCATGAGTAATTTGGTGAATTTTGAAGTAAAATGTAGTGATTTTAAATGGTTACCTACGGTTAGGGTGGTCAGGTCATTGTACTATGAAAGCACCTAACGTCTGCTTTTTATTGACTAGACAAGCTTTAAAACATTATCTGTATTGACTTCTAAATACAGTGTGGAATTTGATCGTAATACGAAATTTCGTTTAGATTCTTTGAATCTTGAAGTACGAGATTGCTTAATAAAAATTTTTTTAAGTTTTTATCTAGAGTCGAGATACTTTGCTGATGGCTTGAAGCTCAATATGTCTAAGAGTTAATAGCTGTTTCTGGTAAATAGAAATCTATAATTCATCTCTCTTATGGTTCATATATACTATATAGGCTCTTATTAGTAACATGGTATATTTTATCTAATTACTAAGGCGTAGGAGTTTTTTTTGATGAACAGCCGTGTATCTGCTCTTATCGGTCTCTTTCTATCATTGATAGTGTCGCAATCTTGCAACTCACTAAGCGACTCCTCTCTAGGCGAGATCAAGAGAAAACGGAAAGAGTCTGAATTATGTGGAGTCAAAAGTTATAAAAGACTTGAAAATAAAGCTTGTGGAACTATCTACCAAAAAAAAACTACCCACCACTGCGGGGTTCATAGCTATCATAAAAAGCCAAATAAGAAATGCCCAGGATATCGCCCATCCGAGACAAAAGATCATGTTTATTCTGATGGTTCGAATAATTGTCCTGACGGGTTTAGATTTTTGAATCGGCGTAAGAGGTATGTAAAGAAAAAGGAACCTGGGAGAGATGGGAGTGTAATAAGTCGTCATTCTGGCTATTGGAATACGTGCGTTCGTGATGAAGTCTTAGGCGAGTGTGAGTTAAAGGAGCACGGCGTTGAAGAGTACAAGCAATGTCGCCATAGGTCGCACGGGGTTGAACGATACAGGGAGTGCGAGCGACCAGAACATGGGGTTGCAGAATATAAGGCATGTCTATTTTATAAAACTCCAGACGAAGCCTTGGAGTTTGCTAAACGTGTTGAGCAGGATGTTCCTATGATACGAGACAATATGTTGATTCATCATGGCAATTTTTATATGGCGTCTCGTAATAAGCGGTCTTTTGGAAATATTATTAAGAAATTTGAGGGCTCTCCACTTTATCGCGAAGTGGTATCTGATATGAAGACTAAATTTAGTTCCACATTTGGAGAAGAGTTTGTATCTAAAGACTATGATGGAAAAGTTGATAGTGATGATATCTCAAAATATAAATGCAAAAAAGGAAATGATAATTCTCATATTTGTAAAGCGGCATTTGGCTATCAACGTTCTCTAGCTTGGTTTAACGAAAATATTATAGATCTCATGCTTGTTAGGAAAGACATGATTAAGTTTAAGAAAGAGAAAATCGCAACGATGGTAGCAATCGTCATTGATAAGCTTATTAAAGAGGAGAGTTTGGGTAGGTTGCGACAAGCTGATAAGTAATGAATGAGAAGAATCAGTCAATTTCAAGAGTAATACATTTTATTTATTTGATAACACTTGATCAGCACATGGTAGTATACGTGATTAAAGAGATGTTAAATACAGCTACGGTTAGAGGATTGTTAGGGTGTTTGGATTCTTGTAAATCAACTGATGATTCGTCATTGCAAGAAATAAATAAAATCAGTCGCCCATCTGAGCTACGTGGAGTCAAGAGTTATAAGAGGCTTGAGAATAAAGCTTTTGGTGCTATTTACAAAGAAAAAGCTAACCGTTATTGTGGAGCCGCCGGTATTTCCGGCGCTGTGTCTATAGTGCGATATAAGGGGAGTCGACATAGGGCTCATGAAATTGAAAGATACAAGGAATATGAGTGGTCAAAGCACGGAATAGCGGCATATAAGACTTGCAAGTTTTATAAAACTCCCGTCGAAGCCAAAGTGTTTGCTGGAATGGCAGAGCGAGATATTCCTGTGATTCGTGACAATAAGATGTTACATCATGGAGATTTTTACCTTACATCTGATGATAGACAATCTTGGAGAAGTCTTATAAAGAAGTTTGAAAAGCTTACTTCCTATAGAGAGTTAGTTGTAAACTTAAAAATTAAATTTGCTAATGCCTTTAATTGTAAATATTCTGATACAGAATATGACGGGAGAGTGGATAATCGTAGAGTCGCAAGTTATAAATGTGATGAAAACGACTCATCGGTCCTATGAAAATATGCTTGGGGATATCAACAGACCAATAACTGGTTTTCTGAGAATATTAAAGATCTAAACTTTATTAGGCAAGATATGATCAAGTTTAAACGGAATAAAGTGGCAGACTTAGTGGGCTTAGCTGTGGATAAGTTACAAGAAGTGTAAGGCTTAAATATGTGAAAAACTACTGATTAGCGATAAGTAGTGGCGGCTATACTGGTGAAGATGATTTTTGCATACTTGGTTGTTGGGCTTGTATTGCAACCGATAAAAATTGCGGAGGCTTCTTTTGAGGAAGAATTGTTTTCCTTGAAGAAGAGAAGTAAATGCAATTATGATATTTTTGCTAGCCTTGACCAATTTAGGTGGATTCATGGTCAGTGGTTGGCACCGGGTGCTCCATGGGGTATAGCTGATAATTTTCGTAAGCTTCAGCAGCAGAATATACATCGATATAACAAGATTAGTGAAATCGTTGACTTCTCCTTTAATGTACCGGACGATTTTTATGGTCTAAAAAATCATGTGAGAGAGCTTGACGCTGTTCAGTCAGGATCTTCGCGTTTGATAAACGATATCAGGGCTATGAACTACCAGTTTGAGTTTGCTTTGAATGATTTAGAAAGTGCGATTATCTCTTTACAGAGAGAAGTTTCTTTCCTCGCTGTAAATTGTGACTCATATAAAGATGCTTTAAGTGAACCCCTAAAGATAAGTAAGCTTTGGCAAGATGATATCATGCTTTACAGGCGGTTTATCGAAAAACAACGAGTTCGCATAGAGAATTTATATCTTGTTGCGTTGGAAGCTGCTCGCACTCATGCTTTCACTCGGTATATCGATAAGACTAATGAAAAAATAGATGAGGTGGTTGCTAAGCTGGAGGCAGCTTTAGAGTTAGATCGTCAATACGGTATATATATCAAATGGTGGAGTGATTTAACGTCGAATTATTTAATCGGCCACGGCTTACACACTA
>JANQHA010000171.1 GCA_028282865.1 Oligoflexales bacterium | reverse complement strand
TTAAAGTATTTATCTCCGCACGCAGCAAAGGTCTCGTAGGTGCCTTGCAAAATTCCCTGGGTTCCGATGTATATCCATGAGCCCGCAGTCATTTGACCGTACATCATCAAACCATTCTTCTCTAGCTCGTGAAAATGCTCCCAGTTTGCCCAGTTACCTACCAAATTTGAATTTGCAATTAACACCCTAGGAGCGTCATTATGGGAGCGGAAAACCGCCACAGGTTTGCCAGACTGAACCAGCAGTGTTTCATCCTCAGCAAGATCCTTTAAAGCAGAGACGATCTGATCGAAACTCTGCCAATCTCTCGCAGCTTTGCCAGTGCCACCATATACAACCAGATTTTCAGGGTCTTCGGCCACCTCGGGATCTAAGTTGTTCATTAACATCCTTAAGGCTGCTTCCTGCACCCAGCCTTTGCAGTTGAGCTCGGGGCCACGGGGAGCTCTAATCGTTCGCTTTGTCATGAGTAGTCACCTTAATTGGTTATGGTTAGTTATTAGCTTAACCTCTGACTATAAAATCTTGCCCATTCTTTGCCAATCTAAAACCATGGCAAAAAACCAAGATATCATCGCCATCATAATACCCTAAAATTTATCGTATTATTTACTTTTTTTTCAATTCTCTAAAGTCTTTTCGCAGCAACACCGAGGCCTAGTTTGTAAAAGGGCTGCCAGTCATGGCCCACAAGGTACTTAGAGGAACTTATGATTAGATTTTTTATCTTATTATTCGCAGTGGTCTCCATGGGAGCCTGCCAAACCGCCAGATCGGGATCGAATAACTACAAGCCATACCGGGTAGTTAAAGAAAGCAAAAAGCATAGAAAGACCGCGATAAAGAAGAAGAAGCGCAGATCTGTTTCAAAGCGTCACTATAAATCAAAGAAATCGCGTAAGAAGCATTCCAAACAATTCGCGCTTTACAGTAAGAAGGATCTCAATTCTAAACTGCTACGTAGGGGAAAAGCAGTTCGATATAGTCAAGCTCTAGACTTTAGATAACCAGCTAATATTAATCTAATTAATCTAAGCTGTTTTCGACAAATCTGAGGCAAAAAAAAGAGCCTAAAAGCGCTATTTTTAAAGTCAATACGAGTGGAAATTTCCAATTCTATAGCCTATCCATACACCTTTACAAAAAACGTGAACTAGAATACACAATTCATATGGAAAACTACCTAAAGGGGTAAACTATGAGTGTGTATTCCGAAGTCCCAGTGCGACGAACTAAGCTGCTGATTGGATCCGAATGGGTTGAATCAAACAGTGGCAAATACTTTCCTATTATTAACCCTTCTAACACCAGCGAAATCACTTCTTCTGCTTACGGCGACGAAGTAGACATCGACCATGCGGTTCAATCCGCTAGAAGAGCCTATGAAGGCCCTTGGAGCCGACTCAAGCCTCGCGAGAGGGGCAGACTGATCTCGCGACTCGCTGACCTTATAGAGCGAGACAAAGAGAAGTTGGCGGTTCTAGAGTCAACCGATAACGGTAAGCCGGTTCGAGAAACTTTGGCTTTTGACTTGCCCCAAGTGATCGATACCTTTCGTTATTACGCCGGTTGGGCCGACAAGATTGATGGTCATACTAATTCGGTATCGGGAGACTTTCTATGTTACACGCTTAAAGAACCTGCAGGGGTCGTAGGTCAAATTATTCCTTGGAACTTTCCGCTACTCATGGCCGC
>JANQHA010000130.1 GCA_028282865.1 Oligoflexales bacterium | reverse complement strand
CCAGGATTAACTCGCTCTGGGGAGTAGCCTAGAAAGAAGTCCTTACCTAACTTTAGGCCGCTTTCCTTTTCAAGGATAGTACCACAAACATCTTCCGTGACACCTGGGTAAACTGTAGACTCAAAAACAACAATAGTACCTGAGCTTAAAATTTCTCCTACGGTTTTGGAAGCCCGTCTTATCAGGTCTAAGTCAGGTGTCTTGAATTCAGTGATCGGAGTTGGAACTGCGACAATAACAACGGCACAATCAGACAACTCTTTGGGGTCACTGGTATAGCTTAAGTTTGTTTGTAGCAGCTCATCTCTACTCTCAACTTCATTCGTTTTATCAAAACCCTCTCTTAGCTGAGCTATACGCCCTTTGTTCAAGTCGAAGCCTTTAACCTTAAACTTGTGAGCAAAGAGGCATGCTAGAGGTAAGCCAACATAACCCAGGCCAACCACACCAATAGTCTTATCGCCATTATTAAAAGAGTTGATATCATGTTTCATCAATTCGCCACCTTCAAAGTTTGGTTTAAGGCATCACATATAACCGTTACGTCATCTTCCGTCAAAGAAGAGCCCGATGGTAAGCAAAGCCCGGTCGCAAATAGACTCTCCGACACAGACCCACCGTACCTTTCAGCGGCATCAAATACCGGCTGCATATGCATTGGTTTCCAGAGAAGCCGAGCTTCAATACCTTGCGCCATCAGAAAGTTTTTAACTTCCTCGGGAGACCGCTTAAAAACAGCTGGGTCCAGGGTAATGCAGCTCAGCCAATAGTTAGGACTCACCCCCGAAAGCGCTGGGATAAATTTAAGCCCCTCCAGTTTAGATAGTTGCTCCTGGTACTGGTGAAAGACTCTTTTTCTTTTTTCAATTTTTCCGTCCAAGCCTTCGACCTGCGCTAACCCTATCGCTGCTAGCAAATTACTAAGTCCATAGTTATGGCCAAGCTCGACGTGTTGATAAAAAGGTGCTTTCTCCTTAGCTTGACTTGCCAAAAAGCGCGCTCTTTCCGCAAGTTTTTTAGTCTTGCAAACCAACATTCCACCACCTGAGGTTGTGATAATTTTGTTACCATTAAAAGAGTAGATCCCAAAATCGCCAAAGCATCCAGTTTGCCTGCCTTCATAAGTAGTTCCAAGACTTTCTGCAGCATCCTCAATCAGTGTTACACCGTAGCGCTCACATATCCCGCAAATTCGTGTAAGGTCCGAGGTTCGGCCGTATAAATGCACTATAATTAAAGCCTTTGGTAATCTGTTTTTAGCATTCAAATTTGCTAGGACTTCCTCCAGCAAGTCAGGATCTAAATTCCAACTTTTAAAGTCTGAATCCAAAAAGACCGGGGTAGCACCGCAGTGAACCACAGGTGCTGCACTGGCAACGAAGGTAAGCGAGGGGCACAAAACTGTATCCCCAGGCCCGATTCCAGACATCCTAAGTGCCAAATCAATCGCAGCTGCCCCGCAGGACACAGCTACTGCATGGCCTTCGCCAATATAGCTCTCGACCGCCTGTTCAAAGCGAGTTAGAAACGGCCCTACCGGTGCAATCCAGTTGCTGTCAAACGCTTCTAATAAATAACTTCGTTCTCTGCCTCCGACATCAGGTGGAGATAAATAGTATTTAATGCCAATGTCTTGGCTGGCCTTATTCATACAACCCTCAATGAATGCTGACTTCGTTAGCCAATTCAGCGCGACCAGAAGTAGCCCTCGAGCTTTCCGATACAAAGTCTGATTGAATCAACCCAAATATCATATCGCGGCATCTAGCTGTATCAGCTGTTTGTGCAGTCTGAATAATACTATCTATGTCCTCGATAATTTTCTTGGCATCAATACCTTCTTCAGGACGGGCAATAAACACATCTTCATGCAATGTATGACATTCTGAACCCTCCAGAATCAGCTCCTCATATAATTTCTCTCCGGGTCTCAAACCGGTAAACTTTATTTTAATATCTTTATCCAAGACTTTTCCTGATAGGGTGATTAAGTGCTTAGCCATTTCATGGATCTTAACGGGGTTTCCCATATTTAACACAAATACTTCACCACCTTGCGACATGGAAACAGACTGTAAAACAAGGCCAACAGCCTCTTCAATTAACATAAAATACCGAGTAATATCTGGGTGAGTCACACTGACAGGCCCACCATCTGCAATCTGCTGTAAAAACCTTGGCACAACACTTCCGGAACTACCTAAAACATTGCCGAAGCGAACTGACGAGAACCTACAGCTTGTGTCGCTGGTCTTAGCAACCGCACTGACGAGCAACTCACAGCAGCGCTTAGTCGCTCCCATAACGTTAACGGGCCGTACTGCCTTATCTGAGCTGATAAGCAAAAACCTTTCTGTTTGATGTTTAATAGCAGCATCGGCCATCACTCTAGTAGCCACAATATTATTCAATATTCCTGTTTCAATGTTTTCTTCAATGATTGGTACATGTTTATAAGCTGCCGCATGTAGGACGTATTCAGGCTTGTGTTTGACAAAAATCTTTTCAACCAAGCCTTCATCCGCGCAGGAACCCAAAACACTTACAATTTTTACGTGAGGATAAGCCTCACGTAGCTCCATATCGACTTGGTAAAGGTTAAACTCTGACATCTCAAGCATGATCAACTTCACAGGAAAGTAGCCAGCCACCTGCCGACAAATCTCAGAGCCAATAGAGCCTCCAGCTCCAGTAATCAATACAGTTTTACCTTTTAAGCAACTCATAATCCGCTCTTGATCAATTTGTGCTGGTGATCGCCGCAAGAGATCTTTGATGTCAACTGCCCGCGGTTTAAATATCTCAGTATCTAAGGCGTTTGCCATCTCGGGCATAATCAAGACTTGCGCTTCTAATTTTTGACATTTTTTGAAAACATCACGAACCACGGATCCAGGTGCCGCATGAATTGCTATGATAATAGTATCAACCCGCCTCTTCTTGAAGATAGCGGTTAGTTCACGACCAGATCCGTAAATCTTAATTCCATGGAGTAGGCGCCCCTTCTTATTAGAGTCATCGTCGATAAATCCAACAGGTTGGTAAGGGAAGTTTGCGCTTGCGCTAGCATGCCTCGCGAATAGCTCACCTGCTGAACCGGCTCCGTAAACTAGACAGCGTTTCCTGCCACTATCATAATTAGCACGAAATGAAACCCACATACGCCACGAAAACTTAACTAAAATTATGCTCATAGTGGATATTAGCCAGAACATAATCGGAACCGACCTCGGTGGGCGCATTTCGTAAGCAAACCAATAATCTATTGCTACAGAAATGACAGTTCCGGCAAGAACTAGGCGACCAATCATAAGAGCACTATAAAAATTGGCATAGCGCCACACTTGACGGTACATTCCGCCAAATAAAAAACAAAGCAGGTTAGCGCCGACATAGACTGGAAGAGTTACCCAAAATAATTGGTTGTAGCTGCCTAAATCTAAACGATCCAAACGAAGGTAATAGGCCAAGTAATAAGCTGCGCTCAAAACTAATAAATCTAGGCTCATTAGGACGGTGAGTCGAAATATTTTCCATTTAGTGATTCGATGGGGATAAAATAACCAGGAGTCGGCCCGAGCTTTTCCTCTAAAAATACCCAAATAACTTCTCCCTGCCGTCACCGATAAAAAGGAAATATATCGTCTTATCTAACTTAGAATCAATCAAGATTACTACAGTAAAGACTTTTTCACACCTTCGACAACTCTTTTAACCTGACTGTCGTCAATATGTCCGTCAATAGGAAGACTCAGAATCTCTTCAGCCACCGCTTCAGCCACAGGAAAATCCCCTTTTTTAAAGCCCAAACCCGTATAAGCGGGTTGTAAATGAAGCGGAATCGGGTAATGGATGCCACACATAATGCCCTGAGATTTCAGCTCTGATAAAACCTGATCCCTATTTTTTACCCTGATCACGTAAAGGTGGAAAACGTGACGATATCCTTCCGAAGTTCTCGGTGTTATTACCTCTAAATCATTAAAATAACTACTATAACTAGAGGCTACCGAGATCCTATGATCCGTCCATGCATCTAATTTACGTAATTTCACCCTCAGTGCAGCGGCCTGAATGGTATCTAGCCTAGAATTAACCCCCTCAATCTCATGCAAGTATTTTTCGGTCCTGCCGTGGTCTTTGAGCATTGCGACCTTTTTAGCGAGGGTATGATCATTAGTAATCAAAGCCCCTGCATCCCCTAGCGCTCCCAGGTTCTTGCCAGGGTAAAAGCTAAAGGTAGCAAAATCTCCAAAATTACCTACTCGCACACCATTGATTTCAGCACCATGAGCCTGGGCAGCATCTTCAATCAATCGAACGTTATAGCTATCACAAATGCTTTTTATTCTCTCCATCGGCGCGGGGTGCCCGTATAAATGAACAGCCATCACCACTTTAACAGTGTCTTTGTTGTCTGCTAAGGCCCGCTCTAAACTAGCGCAGTCGATATTCATAGTTTCAGCATCAATATCAACAAATAAGGGTAGGGCACCAACCGCAGAAACTGCTTCTGAGCTAGCAATAAAGGTATTTACTGGAACAATGACTCGATCGCCGCTGCCAACACCCAAGGCTTTAAGCCCTAAAACGAGTGCATCTGTGCCATTACCGACACCGATGGCATGCTCAACATTATGGAAGGCTGCAAACTCCTGCTCGAAAGACCTAACGTCTTGCCCCATAATGTAATCATTGCGCTGTAAAGTTGCTAACAAGGCTTCTTTTAATTCTACGTCAATTTCGGCATGCTG
>JANQHA010000094.1 GCA_028282865.1 Oligoflexales bacterium | reverse complement strand
ACTTCACTGAAAAGTATAGCTAAAAAGATGATAGTTGAGGGAACGCATGCCGCATCGTAAAACTCTTTTCATAGTAGCGCTTTTATTTATTTTCGCCTCTTGTAAGAATCAAACTTCTGAAGCGCCGGCAGACAGGAACCCTGATAAACCTAGCGATGTCCGAAGCTCGAAGTCGCGTACTGCAAAAATATCCAGTCACACATCGACCTTGGCTGGTTCCCAGGATGTTGCGGAAGTTCGTTCGCTATCGTTTGCGATCCCTTTAGATCAGCTTGAGAGTAGCACTACCTCGTTGGCTATGGCTCAAAGTGACAGTGCCCAGTCATTAATTAGGTGGAGCTGGAATGTCGCTATTAGCTACACTCACCCACCCGGAACCAAGTCGATTGATCAACGTGGCACGGAGACTGTAGAAGACGGGTCTTTACACATTAAGCTGGTTGCTATTCCAAGTGGCAAAGCAGAGCTCAAGCTAACTATTCGAAGTGAGCAAGGCCAGGCCTTTGCAGCTCAGAAGCAGGTTGATCTTACTCCCGGAGACATGTCGATTGATCTCCCGCTAGAACCGCTAGATTCGAATACTCGTACAAATAATTCTACAAACCAAGCCGATAACTCAAAGAGTGTCTTTCCTACTACCCGAGGGAATTGGATGGGCGTTGGCAATGTAGAAGCCGAAGGTTGGAGGATAAGTTACGGTGATTTACCTGAAAACTAGCTATTTCCGTACAGTGTCATTAATTTTGTTTTGTGCGATGTTGGCGGGTTGTCGGCCACACTCTCAGAAGAGTCAGTTGAACTACTTGTCGCAGCAAGAATTAGACGAGTTGATTGCCTTTATTCAAACCAAGCTTCCAGCTGCATTTTTTATACCCAAAGGGTTAACCAATGATGAAGCTAAGTCTCTTAGAACGCTTTTTAGCCAGACGGGATTTGACAGCAACGAACTCAAGAAGACAAAGTTCATCGAATTTGTATTTCATAACTCCGATAGTAAGATGAAGTTAAATGTTCGCTATAAAAAAGCGAATGATGGTCAGATATATGGCCCGAGTCTGCTTTACGTTTACCCTAAAGCTGAAGTAAAGGATTTGTCGGGTTTTCCTAAACGGCTAAATTTTTATGCGAAGCTTTTAAATATGCTGTCCCCATTGGAGCTCGATTTGCTTAGATCTGCCCCTGCTGGCATTAAGATGTTTCACTTAGCGGTAGACATTGATACGACTTCGAAAGATTTTTCTGATGCTAGGATGCAGAAGTACCAGCGATATTTCGAGGACGTAAAGTCGAAGGCTCCAAAGCTAACTCGTAGTATCACCAAGCTTCAATATAATTTTGATCAGGTCGAGTATATCTACCTCACTGGTAATGTAGACTTAACTGCTGCTCCAACAAGTTTCTCGTATGCCTCAGATTACCCTCACCCGGGAGGTACTGAATTAGTTACCTTCAATCTTTCTGAAGATATTGCTCAGATTGAGTCGTTTGTTAATAGTATGGTTGCGATGAAGCCTGAGGGAAAGAGGCATGAAGAACAGCTTAAAAAGGCTTTAGGCTATGACGTAAAGCTGTTTTATGGCCAATCGTTGCGAACTCAGGCTGACCTCGCGAAAGTTAGTCAAAGGCTAGAACACTTTGCTCCCAAAATCCGGAACCAACCTGCAGTAGGGATGCTTACGATCTGGGATGAAGATGATCCGCATGCGCTTTATGCGTCACAGTCTCATTCGACATTAGCACTTCATACTAGCCCTGGCACATTGTATAGAGATGACTACCCAGGGTTTATCGGTGCATTTGCTGCGATGGCAGAGCAGCACAGCTCAGATCCGAATAAATTTAAGCTCCTTTTTTCGACCCGCAAAGGGGTGGCTGGTGACCTAGTCTTTTGCAAGTACAATAAGTCATTGACTTGTAATAAAGGAGATCCTCTTTACGAGGAAGCTACGCTTGTCGCTGATGCACATGGGAAACCTAAAAGATCTATATGGACTACAAAGGATTTCGTCACGCTAGAACCTGGGCTTGAACTTCTTGTTCTCATAGATATAGGCGGCGAGGTACGCCAAAAGCTGGTGTTTAATAAACTCTAAAACCTTCAACTACTCGCACTGTATGTTCATATAAAGTTAAGCAGAGTGATGACTGTATGCTTTCAATTTTAGACCTAAGCAAACAACTAACCGCGCTAGGACTTTCGCCGGGAGATTTGGTGATGGTTCATGCTAGCCTTCGCAAATTAGGCTCCATCGAGGGAAGGG
>JANQHA010000061.1 GCA_028282865.1 Oligoflexales bacterium | reverse complement strand
TGGAAATGCAAAACGTTGGCGTGGCCCGTATATCGAGCAAGAAAAATTAAGCGATCCTTGGGGAGTAGATTTTGAATATGAGTCGGATGGGCGAAATTTTAAAATTACTTCGGCCGGACCAGATGGTAGCATCGGCACAGAAGACGATATCACATACCCCGAGACTAAAGAAGAATCCTAAAAATAAAGGATCTTCTGGTTTTACTCTCATTGAAATTATCATAGTGATAAGTATCGTGGCCGTGGCCTATGCGGTAGCTATGCCCCAATTTAATCTTGTTACCGGTACCAGTGTTGCAGAGAAGCTAGGCACTCTCTCAGGCGACATTCGGTCAGCTTACGACATGGCAGTACTTCGCGGTAAACCACATAGGTTGGTTTTTGTTTTGGCTACCGGCCAGTATTGGCTCGAGCAGGCAGATCGTCGAGAGGTATATATTGGTAGCGAAAAGCTTTTGAATGATCCTACAGACGATGATCTGAAGTTAGAACTAGAAGAGTTTGAAGAACAGTTCGAAGAATATATAGACCAGGCTGGCGCAGAGTCAAAGGATCCGGAAACTGGAGAAGAAATTAAGCCGACCTCTCCGGTGGTTGTAGCGAAGGACAGGCTGAAGCCTCCCAAATGGTCCCGAGTTGAGAATCTAGAGTGGAAAAGCCGGACGATAGGTCCAGATCTGATTTTTAAAGCCTTTCAAGCAGAACACCATGAGCAGCCTCAAACCTTTGAAGTGCTTGGAGTCGAAGCCCGAGCCTTTCTTTACTTTTTCCCCACCGGTTATGTTGAAAAAGCTTTTATGCACATAGGTTATACAAGTGGCGATATGAAAATTGATGATAATAAGAAAGGGTATACTTTACAGACGAAACCATACGAAGGAGTCGCTGACGTTAGCACCGGTTATGAGGAAGTTGATTTAAGAGCTGATGATGAAGTCTAAAGCCAAAAAAAATGCCTCAGAGGCTAGCTTTACTTTGTTTGAAACCATCATAGCTTTGATGATTATGTCCACTATGATTATTGAGCTAGCTGGTCTTCAGGGTAATGCTATTTATTTTTCGGAATATGGTCGCAATATGAACCGGGCAGCTTGGTTAGCCAAAAGAGTTATGAGCCAAGTAGAGTACCATTACCGATCAGGTAAGTACGAGCAAATGGAGCTTGAAGCGAAGGCGCCGATACCTTTCGAGGACTTTAAGGAGTACAGTTATCAGTTAAGTATTCAACCCTGGAAAATTCCTTTTGTTAAAATGCTGATGGGGGCATCCGGTTCAGACGAGCAAGAGGAGGATTCCGAGGGTAAAGAAAAGGAGAATGATGCTGGTGGGCTTGGGCAGTTTGAGAAGCTAGCCGATCAAGTGTTAGGCAAAGACCCGTTTAAGATTGCTCATGTCGAGGTTTCCTGGGCCGAAGGGGCGAAGAGAAACTCGCTGACGTTGACTTATCTGCTGACAAATTTAAGCAAGTTAACTGATAGCATTGGGTTATTAAAAACTTCCTACGATGAGTTTGTTAGGAAAGAAAGTGGAAATAAAAAGAAGAAGAAAAAGAAAAGAAAAAAGACATCTACCACTTCGTCAAGCACCGGAGGCAATGTTGGACCCTAGGTTTTCAGGTCAGGATGATCAGAGTGGTTTTTCACTTTTAGAAGTGATTTTAAGCCTGGGGATCTTAGTGACTCTCTCGTTGGCATTGACAGCAATGTTACGGGCCAATCTTGATATTCGAGACTCTCTTTCGCAAAATAGCCGCGTATCTCATAAGCTAGCTCGGGTCATTGAAAGAGTGGCACTCGACTTAGAGCTTGCGTACCTTATTTCTGATAAAGATATCGAACGCTTTGGAAACCCTGGAGCACGCAAGATTTCTTCGATATTTCAGATTATACCTGGATCAAAGGGGGACGAAGTTAGGCTGACAACATATAGTCACTCCCCGCTTAAAAAAGACAGCAAAGAATCGGACACGTCTTTTGTCGTATATCGGCTCGAAGATGACAAAGACACTGGTCGGACTAATTTGGTTCGTCTGGCCACTCCTCGGGTACCCGAAAGTTTTAGTGACGAAGGTGATGCTAGAATCCTAGCTAAAGGCATCAGCGAGTTTAGAGTACAAGCATGGCGTGGAGATCAGTGGTCTAAAGATCGGTGGGATAGCACTCGGCGAGAGTGGAAAAATATCCTACCAAAAATGATCCGTCTAGAGATTTCCGCATGGGAAGACCCTGCGGACCCTGAGTCACGATCAAACTCAGTGCTTGGTCAGGGGCAGGAGCCTTTTGTCAAGATACAAACTGTTTTGTACCTAATGAACTCTATTGGTATGAAAGAGTTGCGAGCTGGTCCGACTAGTGTGAAATGGGAAAAACTGTAATGGCTAAGCACAGCGAAAAAAAACTGCCACGGACTTATTTAGGCTTTCCGATAGGTGATGGTAGCGAGCCCTTAGAGAAATCTCGGAAAAAGGGTATTGCCTTGATCATCGCGATACTCGCAGTAGCAATGATTATGATTTTTTCTAGTACGATGATTATTAACACCCAGGTTGGTTTGGAATTGGCTATATCTCATCGTGATCGTGTAAAGGCTGAATACATGGCTAAGTCAGCCTTTAACCTAGCGACTTTAATTTTAACCGCCGATTTCGGTGTTGACCTGATGAAGTATAGCGGGAAATTTGGTGCAAAATTACCTATGTCTGATGGTCCTGGAGAATTCTGGACCACTCTAAATGGGATTCCTTTCGGTGCTGAAACCGTAGAGATGATGTCATCGATGGTAGAAAACTTCGAACTAAGCGAGGTAAACGATGAGGGCACTATCGACATGCTTAAGTTGTTTGACGGTCAATTTGTTATGATGATTACCGACGAAGCAGGGAAAATTAATCTTAGCCAGTGTGTCGTTGATGGTAGGTGTTCAGATGTAGTCAATATGCTAGAGAGGTTGTTCAGCTGTCCATCAGAAAAATCTTTTTTAGAAT
>JANQHA010000059.1 GCA_028282865.1 Oligoflexales bacterium | reverse complement strand
TCGCTAGCTGGGTTATTGCCCACCAGTATGACTGCAAGACATGGGGGCCGCTTATTATTATCTGTGTGGACCTTTATTTTTTCTGCAACTTCTTCTCTAATTTGACTTGCTATTGCTTTGCCATCAATAATTTTAGCGTTCATCCTCACCTGCTTCTTGGTCTTGATTATTAGGTAAGTCGGGCTCAAAGTTGGTACCAGTAGTTAGAAGCTCAGATACCTTAAGTGATGATTCGATGATATTTTGATCGCCGTCTAAGTGGGGGCCGTATGCATCGCCGCAGAAAAGAAGGTTTTCGCTATTTAAATTGCTAGGAGTCATTTTTGGTCGATGGCGCTGGTCGGCAAACCCAGTCGGTTGAGCCCAACCTACTGGATGGAGAGCTATATGCTCGCCGTGTGCTACCATCTGTGGGAAAGTTGATTTGAGTTTCTTACGTGCCCTTTTTAATCGCCTTACCGCTTTACCTACATCAGGTGCTTGCAGTGAAATTTCGAAATCAATCGTAGCCTGATAGCATAGCTCTCCGGCTGGAAGCGCGTGTATCTGGACTCCTTCAGCGGGTATCAAGGTGATTTGAGGCAAATCGATTTCCGCAAGACACTCGGGCTCCAGTTGCTCGGATAATACGACGACGCTGGTGGGTTTGCTCTTAATAGTCGATTGAAGCAAATCAGTTGGCCAATACGATTTCGGTAGCCAATTTAAAGCATCCCATGGAGACTGAGCGACGACTAGCGTCTTAGCTCTAAAGACTCCCCCTCGGGTGCTAACAATCCAGTGGTTTTCGTCGGTGTTGTAGCTTGCCCCGATGATTGTACAGTCGCAGTAATAACTTGTATTTTTACTAGCAGAAATTCGCTCGATTAAAGTTGCCATCGGAACGGTCCAGTCTCCGGTCATGAGACTCGAAGAAAAATGCTGTGCGCGGTGCAGTAAAGCTTGGGTCGAACAAGACCAAAGGTCAGGAATGCCAAAGCTTGCCGCCATATGTTCGATGACAATTCCTGCAGGGCTTTTACGGGTACCGTCCCAAGCGCCTTGAAAAGATTGCTCTTTGCGTTTTCCACTGGTTATGGCTTCGCTCAAGCTATCAACTAACTTCCAGTCTCTAGCTGCCGCGCCTCCGCCTATGGCTCTCGCACCTTTTTTGCTGAACCAATCTGAAGTAGGTAGTTCGGTCACCTTTGCGGCTGCTAGCACTCCAATACGGTTTAGTGGCAAAGCCTTGGACTCAGAAATGTCTAACGACTCAGGATCTAGCTTTAAGGTTTGGTCCCAATACTGATACAGGCTTTTAGAAATATGGTTGAGGCCGAAGCTCCATAAATTATGTTCGTCTGAAACTGCTCTGACCCTGCCCCCGGCGATCTTTTCTTTTTCCAGTAGGGCGATTTTAAGCTCAGAGTTTTCATGGATTAAGCGAGTGGTAGTTAAAACTCCTGCGGTCCCAGCTCCTGCTACCAATACGTCTAGTATGTCGTCACTCATTAAATCCTCGCAAACCAAGATAAGAAAAAGTACTTAATAACTTTAGCTGGATAGTAGCGCAAAATCTATAGGCGAGCGACGGAGTTTTTCCATGAGTGACTCTGACGGCGGCCGTTTCTTTTCCTAAATTTCCGAAATAACACCCCAATACAATGATTAATATATTTGCAGGTATTTTAATAATTTGATATATAGATGCCCGACTATTTTATGTTTTTAAGGGAATGGTAGTGAAGGGTATATTGATCTTTGTTGCTTTGGTTGGGTCTGGGGTGCAGACAACCCGCTCTGATGCTGTGACTCGCTGGATTCCTGCTTCTGAAGGCGATATGAGCTGTCACTTTAGCTGTGGCAGGGCTGGTTTAGAGGCTGTGATGACTCATGCTAAAGATCGGCAGAGTGTTCCTGTAGGTATATCAAGAGGTAAGAAAATTCTTGGCAAGCCGAACAAACAAATGGGCCTATCGCCAAATACTTTCTGTTTATGTGCTCAAGATGGTAGCGATAAAGGTAGTGACTTCGCATGGGCTAGTAATTCTGCCAAGGAACGGTGCGATCAAACCTGTGGCAAAATGGCTCCTCATTACGGATATGCTGTTTATATAGATCGAGATAAAAAGAATAGTTGGCGGCAGGTTTGTGCCAACAAAAATGGCCAAATTGGCTATTCAAGGAAGCGGTTAGCAGATTGTTATATCAACCGTAAACCTCAGAAAAACTTCGGCTGCCTCTGTACCAGGTCTTTTGTGCCGGATCTAGATCCAAATGTTGATCCTTAGTTAGGTTTTGACTTATTATTGATATATATGCGAGAACACGTTCGACAACCTAAAAGCTTTCGTAGGGCTTTCTCCAAAGCTCAGAAAATTATATCGAGTTCAAAGAAAACCGCTGACTTAGTGGCCCTTGCTTCAGATAAGCTGAATGCTCAAGGTGCTCGTATCATGAGGATGAAAGATGACTTGGAGTCACTTTTTCGTATGCTTTTAGCCTGGACTAAGGGCGAGTACAAGAAAGTTCCCTTACAAACTGTGATGTTAGCTGTCGCCGCAGTTATCTACTTTATAAACCCTTTTGATGCCATCCACGACTACCTCCCAGGCGCTGGATATTTGGATGATGCCAGCGTTTTAGCCTTTGTTATGAAGTCGTTACAGTCCGACCTAGAGGAGTTCCTGATCTGGGAAAAACACAGCTGATCCGCCCTTTACAAGTCTTGCAATAAGTGGGATTAAGAGCATTAGGATATGTATCTTATAAAGGAGTGGCTATGACCGAAACGACCATTAGCAGTGTTTTGAAGGAAGATAGGATGTTTCCCCCTCCCGAGGCGTTTCAATCTAACGCTCATATCAAGTCGATGGCGCAGTACGATAAGCTTTGGAACCTTGCAAAAGACCAACCGGAAGTTTTTTGGGGAGAACAGGCCAAAGACCTACTTGATTGGCATACTCCTTTTAGCAAAGTTATGGAATGGAATGATCCCTTTGTAAAATGGTTTAGCGATGGTGAGTTAAACGCCAGCTATAATTGCCTCGATCGACACCTCGAGACGCGGGGGAACAAACCAGCAATCATCTGGGAAGGTGAGCCAGGTGACAGTCGGATTATCAGTTACCGCGAGCTTTATGAAGAAGTTTGCCGGTTTGCTAATGGCCTTAAGAAACTTGGGGTGCAGAAAGGTGATGTAGCGACTATCTATATGCCTATGATCCCCGAGCTGACGATTGCTGTTTTAGCCTGCGCCCGTTTGGGAGTGACTCATAGTGTTATTTTTGGTGGCTTTAGTGCCGAGGCTATCGCTGACCGTAATAATGATGCCAGTGCGAAGATTGTTATCACTGCTGATGGTGGCTACCGCCGTGGTAAAGTTATTCCTTTGAAAGACCAAGTCGATGCTAGTATCGAGCACTCACCAACTGTCGAGCACGTCCTAGTTTGTCGAAGAACTCGCCAAGATATTACTATGGATCCTATTCGAGATCATTGGCTTCATGAGCTTACCTCGGATGTTAGCAGCGATTGCCCTCCCGAGTTTGTAAATAGCGAGCATCCGTTATTTATTCTCTACACTTCTGGGAGTACCGGAAAGCCTAAGGGTATCAAGCACACGACCGGTGGTTACCTGCTAGGAGCGACTTTGAGCAGCCGGTTTATTTTTGACTTAAAAGAAGATGATATTTATTGGTGCACAGCCGATGTCGGATGGATCACTGGTCATAGTTATATAGTGTACGGTCCGTTAGCAAATGGTACGACTAGCGTTATGTATGAAGGCGCCCCAAATCACCCGGATTTTGGCAGGTTTTGGAGTATTGTCGAAAGGTATGACGTCAGTATTTTTTACACTGCTCCCACTGCGATTCGTGCATTTATCAAAGCGGGCGATGAACTCCCCAAAAAACACGATTTAAGTTCGTTAAGGTTATTGGGAACAGTTGGCGAGCCGATTAACCCCGAAGCGTGGATGTGGTACCACGAGGTTATTGGGCAGAAGCGTTGTCCGATTGTTGATACCTGGTGGCAGACCGAAACTGGCAGTATAATGATCGCTCCACTGCCTGGAGTCACTCCTACTTTGCCTGGCTCGGCGACTAAACCGTTTTTTGGAGTGGTTCCTGAGATCGTCGATAAAAAAGGTCAGCCTGTTCCAGATGGTCATGGGGGTTATCTAGTGCTCTCGCAGCCTTGGCCCAGTATGCTCCGTACGATACATGGAGATGATGACCGATTTAAAGAAACCTACTGGAGTCAAGTTCCTGGAAAGTATTTCACGGGTGATGGTGCCAGGCAGGATGAAAACGGCTATTATTGGATTTTAGGGCGCATTGACGATGTGCTTAATGTCTCTGGTCATCGCCTTAGCACTATGGAAATTGAAAGTGCTTTAGTAAGTCATCCGGCGGTAGCTGAAGCGGCTGTTGTCGGAATGCCTCATGATTTAAAGGGCGAAGGGATTTTTTGCTTTGTAACGTTAGAAGGTGCTGGTTCGAAACTAAGCTCTGACGAGTTGAAAAGTCAATTAACATCTCATGTCGCTAGTCATATTGGTGCCATTGCGAAACCTGATGAAATACGCTTTACCGATGCGCTCCCAAAAACTAGGTCTGGTAAAATCATGCGTCGGTTGCTCAGAGATATTGCTGCAGGTAGAGAGACGAGTGGAGATACGACTACCCTTGAGGATCACGGAGTATTAGACTCATTAAGGCAATAAATTTAGGGAAAAATTATGGCAAGAGCTAAAAAGGTGGGGGCAATGACGACATTGCTAAGTTTTCTTTAGCTGAGAATGAGGTGCTTAAATTTGTTGTTGATAAAGCAAAGAAAGATTTAGATGTATTATCTGTAATCCTATTTGGGTCTCGTGCTCGACGTGACCATAGGGGTAGATCTGACTTTGAACTAGCGTTTAATCTACCAGAAGAAAAAATAAGGCTATGGTCAAAGTTTGCCACTGAGCTTGACGACGAGATTCCTACACTTTGTGATTTAGATTTATTATGTTTAAATTGCGGTCTAGACCAGAGATTTCGTGGCACGATTGATTTTGAAGGAATCACTATTTATGAGCAGTCAAAAGCCTGAAAAAATGAAGAATTCTATTTTCAATTTTAATCGTGTGTTAGCGGCTCTAAAAACTTCGGTAAGTACCCCTGTAAAAGAGAAACGTGACTTAAGCGGTATTATTAAAGACTTTGAATTTGTTTATGAATTATCCTGGAAGACTTTAAAGGAACTCCTGCTTTTTGAAGGAAAGAGCTCCACTGGTCCCAAGGATGTATTTAGACAAGCTTATTCACTTGGATATCTGGATGATGAAACTATCTGGCTGAATATTATTGAGGCTCGTAATCAAACTGTGCATACGTACGATGAAAAAAAGGCTGAAGCAATGGTTAAGGGCATTAGGGACTCTTATATGGCGGTGTTCGATAATCTTTCGACATTATTTAAGACTGTTGATGACTAAGGTTTTGTGATTTTCGGCAACAGAGCATGAAGTGATGTATACTATGCATATTTGCCCCAGTAATTAAAGGTGGAATATAAGATAAGGGTTTTTGCCCATCAGATCTTTTTTTGTATCAGCCTGGATAGTTGTGTGTTTTCTGGCTATAATTTCTAGCGAATTATAAGGTCCTCAAATACAGGTCTGGGAGCTGATGACCAAACTAAACTTAAATCCCCATGCATCTTTACTACAAAGAAAAATCATCCATATCGATATGGATGCCTTTTATGCGGCGGTCGAAATTAGAGAACGCCCTGAGTTAAAGGATCTGCCAGTGATTGTAGGTGGTAAGCCGACAGGGAGGGGGGTTGTTAGCACCTGTAATTATATCGCTAGAAAGTATGGAATCCACTCGGCGATGCCTAGCTCGCGGGCCTATAGACTTTGTCCAGATGCGGTTTTTGTAAGATCTAACTTCGCGCTGTATAAATCTATCTCTTCTGAGATTAGAGAAATTTTAAGAAAATACTCTAAGTTGATAGAGCCGACTTCCCTGGATGAAGCCTATTTAGATGTCACTGACGAGTCTAAATCGAGTAGCGCTTCTGAGATCGCGGAGGCTATTCGAACAGAGATCTATCGAGTGACCGAGTTAACCGCGTCGGCTGGAGTGGCTCCTAATAAAATGTTGGCTAAAATTGCCTCTGATATCAATAAACCAAACGGCTTGACTGTTATAAAGCCTCACCAGGTCTTGGATTTTATACGAGGGTTAAGTGTACGGAAGATTCCGGGTGTCGGTAAAGTAACGGCTGCTCAGCTTGAGAAGGTTGGAATAAAGAGGTGCGCTGATGTCGAACGGTTTAGCGTTGAGTTGATGAACCGAAACCGACGCTTTGCTCAGTGGCTTATAAAAAGAAGTCAAGGTATTGACAATAGACCGGTATCGACTAGTTGGACAAGAAAATCGGTTGGCCATGAATCGACTTTTTTTGAAGATAAGCTTTCGGTAGATGAACTTAGAGGTGAGCTTTCTAAGATCATTCGTGATTTAGAAAGTCGGCTCCATAAATTGAACCTTATGGGCAAAACCATAACCCTAAAGGTTAAGTATTCGAATTTTAAGCAGGTCACTCGAAGTAAGACTTTAACTTCTTTTACTAGTGATTCCAATTACATACAAAGAGTTTGTCAGGAGTTGATTCAGTTGACAGATATTGGTAGTAGGAAAGTAAGGTTGCTCGGGGTTTCATTATCAAACTTAAATAATACAGATGAAGGGTTAACCTCTTACTATCAACCAAGTCTTTTCGAATCTTAAGGAGCTATGTTTGGTTAAATTATTGATGCTGTTAGTTACTTTTTACAGCTGCCCGCTGTTTGCAGAGACACTAAATATCCGCGGTGTTAACGGAAAAATCGTATCTCACGATATGGAACGAAGCGGGTTTAAGCTTCAAAAGGTTGAGATATTTGAACCCCACGAAAAGAAAGATTTGGTTATTTATGGATACGCGTTTAGGGATGTTATGGACCGTCTTCACCCTAGGTGGCGTCAGAGTGAAGAGGTGTTGTTAACATGCTTGGATGGTTATCAGCCATCGATACCTGTGGAGTTGTTTTTAAAGT